>CAURWS010000177.1:0-7016 GCA_963528485.1 uncultured Pseudomonas sp.
ATTTCACCCAGGCGCTGGCCGAAGAAGATCCAGGTCGCAAGGACCTGCTGCTGGACATCGCGACCGAAGAGCTCAGTCACCTGGAAATCATCGGCTCGATCATCGTAATGCTGAACAAGGGCGGCAAAGGCAAGCTGGCCGAGGGCGTCCAGGCAGAGGGTGAGTTGTACCGAGACATCAATGGCGCCGGCAATGACTCGCACATTACCAGCCTGCTGTACGGCGGCGGCGCGCCGCTGGTGAACTCCGCCGGTGTACCGTGGACAGCGGCATACATCGACACCATCGGTGAACCGACCGCGGACTTTCGTTCCAACATCGCTGCAGAGGCCCGGGCCAAAATCGTTTACGAACGATTGATCAACGTCACCACCGATCCGGGCATCAAGCAAGCGCTGGGGTTCCTGATGACGCGGGAAATTGCCCACCAGTTATCGTTCGAAAAAGCTCTGCATTCGATTCAGCCAAACTTTCCGCAGGGCAAGCTCCCCGGCATGCCAGAGTTCAGCCGCACCTACTTCAGCATGTCCAACGGTGAACCGAACGTACGCGGGCCCTGGAACAGCGATGCCGAGTTCGAATATGTCGAGAACCCCCATCCGGCGGTCGATGGTGGGGACGGGACGGCGACGGTTGAACTCAGCGAGGATGATTCGGTGACCCTGACGATGATGAAAGAGCGCACCAAGTCCGATCTGTCGGCCGATCCTGTGACCGGCGCTGACTTGGGTTCAGGTTACGCGCAAGGGTCTGAGAAAGACCTCGATCCCGCTCTGTAACTCGAGATCCGGCTTCACCCTACCGGGTGTGGCCGGTTCCATGCTGTGTGCTCTGGTATTGCGGAGGATTGAAGCGATGAGCGGTGAGATCGAACTTGAGAGGTTGGCCCATTCAATATGGGAGTGTGAAGGGCGGCCCGATGGTTGCGAAATGCGTCATTGGGCAATGTCATGCAAACTGGCCGAGGCAGCGGCGATGGCGCCTGATCGAAATGCTGCAATCGCCAATCGTTGTCGATGCCCGCCTGGTGTTCTCGGCAACGGCATGTCCCTCAAGGGCGATGCGTAAATCGCTTTTTTACATCCGGGATGGGGTGAACAGCTGATGTTTCAGCCATTTCCCCACTCGCTCATAATTCCGATATCCAGTCATGGCAAGTCGTCGCATTTCTGAGACACTTGACGCCCATCACGCACAGGGAGGTACTTTCGGTAGTCCTTCCTTGTTCTCATTCAGTTCGAGTCCGCATACGCCGGGAGATCCGTTTGTCGACTGTTCCTGTGGGTCAAAACAATGAAGACCGACTGTCCCACGTGCTCAATGCAAGTGAGCGACTGGTCATGGCTCGGTCAGTGGACGAGGTCGTCGACATACTGCGCGACACCGCCCGTGCCGCCGTCGGGGCCGAGGGCATTGCCGTTGTCATAGAGGATGAAGGTCGTTGCTCTTATGTTGCCGAAGATGCGGTGTCCCCGCTTTGGCAAGGCCAGACTTTTCAGCCGGACCACTGCATTTCGGGTTGGGTGATGCATCACCGTGAGACCGTCGCGATTCGCGACGTGCGGTTTGATCCTCGCATTCCGCAAGATGCCTACGCGCCCACCTTCGTTCGCAGCCTGGTGATGGTGCCCATCGGCAGACCTGTTCCTGTTGCCGCGCTTGGCGCTTACTGGTCAGAGGTTGGCGACCACGGTGGCGACACGATCAAGCGGCTGGAGAGCCTGGCGCGTGTTGCGACCATCGCTATAGAGAATGCACGCCTGATTCAGGCGCGAAATCGCGCGATCGCCATAGGTGCTGCGCAGACCCGCATCCTGGAACTGGCTGTCGAACAGGCGTCGCTCACCGTGACGCTCGACGCTATTGTTCGCGAAGTGGAAGCGCTGTCATCTGCGCGGTTTCTCGGGAGCATCATGCTGTTTGACGAGGAGGGCCGACATCTGGAGCTCTGGGCGGGACCGAGCCTGCCCGGCGCCTATAACAAAGGCGCCAGGGACATCACCCTGCAAACCCACACCGATGCCCGCGCTGCAGCCGCCTTGTTCGACGCGCGCACGAACCTGCCCGAGGTATCGAGCGGCCCGCTCTGGGCCCAACTGCAAACCCAGGCCGAGAACCAGGGGCTGCATGTCTGTTGGTCAGTCCCGATCCGCTCGGCGCAGGGCGCACTGATTGGCGCTTTCGTCATGCACCACCCCGAGAGGCGTGAGCCGTCGCCTGCCGATACGGAAATCATGGATTTCGTTGCCCAAACCGTTGCGCTTGTCGTGCATCGCGCGCGCGCGGACACCGCGATCCGGGTCAGCGAGGCCAGATTGCGTCTTGCCGTCGATCACGCCGATGTGGGGTTCTGGGACGTGGATTTCGTGCAGGACACGCTGGTCTGGCCGGTGCAGACCAAAGCCATGTTCGGCATATCGGCTAACGTGCCCGTCACACTGCAGGACTTCTACGACGGCTTGCACCCCGAGGACCGCGAAGCGACCATCGAGGCCTTTACCGCGGCGGTCGATCCCGAGCGGCGTGCGCTCTACGAGGTCGACTATCGCACGATCGGTCGTGAAGACGGCGTCGTTCGCTGGGTGGCGGCAAAGGGCCGGGGTGTGTTCGATGCGGCCGGTCGCTGCCTGCGGGTGACCGGCACTGCAATCGAAATCAGTGCACGCAAGGCCGCCGAAGAGCAGCTGCGCGAGCTCAACGCCAGCCTCGAAGGGCGGATTGCTCAGGCCATTGCCGAACGGGAAGAAGCCCAAAAGGCCCTGCGTCAGAGCCAGAAGATGGAAGCGATGGGGCAGCTTACCGGCGGTGTTGCCCACGACTTCAACAACCTGCTGACGCCGATCGTCGGTACGCTGGACATGCTTCAGCGGCGTGGCGTGGGCGGCGAGCGCGAGCAACGGCTCATCGCGGGTGCCATGCAATCGGCAGAACGTGCCAAGACGCTGGTGCAGCGTCTGCTTGCCTTCGCCCGGCGTCAGCCGCTGCAGCCGGTTGCGGTGGATGTGGCGAAACTGGTCAACGACATGGGCGAGCTGGTCGCCAGCACGACCGGTCCGCAAATCAAGGTCGTGGTGGATGCGCCGCACAACCTTCCAGCAGCGATCGCGGATCTGAACCAGCTCGAGATGGCGCTCCTGAACCTTTCCGTCAATGCACGGGATGCGATGGTGGCGGGAGGTACGTTGCGTATTTCTGCCAGCACCGAATGGGTCGGGCCGGGGCACCGGTCCAGGCTGGCGGCAGGCGAGTACCTGTGCCTGTCCGTAGCGGACACTGGCATCGGTATGGACCCGGCGACGCTTGCGCGCGCGGTGGAGCCTTTCTTTTCGACCAAGGGCGTGGGCAAAGGAACCGGCCTGGGGCTTTCGATGGTGCATGGGCTGGCGTCACAGTTGAACGGTGCGCTGACGATTCGCAGCTCGCCCGGGCTTGGGACGAACGTGGAGCTATGGCTGGCCCGCAGCATGACCGAGCCTGTCGCGCCCCTGCATATCCTTGAGCCTTCGCAGACGCGGCCGGCACGGGGGATAGCGTTGTTGGTCGATGATGAGGAACTGGTTCGCTCAAGCACCTCGTACATGCTGGCCGAACTCGGGTATCGGGTCATTGAAGCGGCGTCGGGCGAGGAGGCCATGCAAAGGCTGGCGGCGGGGGAACCATTCGATCTGCTGGTCACCGATCACCTGATGCCGGGCATCAGCGGGACCGTCCTGGCCGGGCAGGTTCGTGCCGCAAGGCCCGGAACGGCGATCTTGCTGGTTTCAGGGTACGCCGAACGCGAGGGGCTTGATCCGGATCTACCGCGCCTGACCAAGCCGTTTCGCAAGGATGAGCTTGCAGCGTGCCTGTCTCGTATCGAGCGATAGTCAGTCATTGATTACCTTGCCCGTCGGAGACTGGCGGGACGGGCCCTGTCAATCGACGGGAACGTCTGCGTGGTGAAAACCTCTGACAACTATGCGGCGCGATTCAGTGCTGCCCTTATTGCAAGGAGACAGGCGCGTATGAAAATTCTCATGATCCTCACTTCGCACGACCAGCTGGGTGATACCGGCAAGAAGACGGGCTTTTGGCTGGAGGAATTCGCAGCCCCGTATTACACATTTGCGGATGCTGGCGCCGAAATGACCCTCGCGTCGCCCAAGGGTGGACAGCCGCCGCTGGACCCCAAGAGCGACGAACCTGATGCCCAGACCGAATACACCCGACGTTTCCGTGCCGATAGCGAGGCCCAGGGGTTGTTAGCCAATACTGTGCCGTTGGGCGAAGTCGACCCCTATGATTTCGATGCCGTGTTTTACCCTGGCGGTCATGGCCCGCTGTGGGATCTGGCCGAAGACGCCGACTCCATCTCGCTGATCGAGGCGTTTTATGCGGCCAACAAACCGATTGCCGCGGTGTGCCACGCGCCGGGTGTATTGAAGAACGTTAACGCTCCCGATGGCCACCCTGTGGTACAGGGCAAGAACGTCACAGGCTTTACCAATTCGGAGGAAGAGGCCGTCGGGCTCACGCAGATCGTGCCCTTCCTCGTCGAAGACATGCTCAAGGCCAAAGGGGGGCACTATTCGAAGGCTGCCGATTGGGCAACTTACGTAGTCGAAGACGGCCACCTCATCACCGGACAGAATCCCGCTTCATCACACGCGGTGGCCCAAGCGCTGTTGAAGCGCCTGGCAAGCGAAGTCTCTGCCTGAGCCACGCTGCCTGGCCTGCGCTCAGGGGCCAGGCAGCTCTACACCCTCGATCCTCTCCCGGTGTTTCCTTTCGCCACCCGCCACCCGCCAAAGCGCGGGGTCAGTTGGTTTTTTCAAGGCCACGCTGACCGCTCTGCTCCGGGGCTTACTTTCCACCCGTGACATCCAGGAATGTGCCCGTGACGAAAGATGCGGCAGCGCTCGCCAGCCAGAGCACGCCTTCGGCCACCTCCTCAGGCTGGCCGCCTCGACCCATCGGAATCGACTCTTTGATCTGGTCGACCCGGTTCGGTCGACCGCCGCTGGCGTGCATGCTGGTGTAGATGTGGCCCGCACGGACGCAATTGACCCTCACGCCCTCTCTGGCCATTTCCTTCGAGAGACCCGTGGTGAACGTCTCCAGCGCGCCTTTGGAGGAGGCGTAGTCGACATATTCATTGGGGCTCCCCAGGCGAGCTGATGCAGAGGAAATGTTGATAATCGACCCGCCCGGCCCTCCATAGCGATGGGCCATACGCTTGACTGCCTGTTGAGCACACAGAACAGGGCCGATCGTGTTCACGGCAAACATACGCTTTAGCCGGGCAGGGTCAATGTCTTCCACGCGCGACGGGTAGTCGACGATACCGGCATTATTGACCAGCACATCGACGCGCCCGAACGTGTCGTCGATGGTGTTGAAGAGCGCCATTACGGCATCCGGCTCGCTACTGTCAGCCCTTACAGCCAGGGCTTTACCCCCCGATTGTTCGACGTCTTCCACCACCTGACGGGCAGCCGCCTCTTTGCTCAGATAGCTGATGACCACGGCATACCCTTTGGCCGCGGCCAACCGGGCCGTTGCCGCACCAATACCCCGGCTCCCACCGGTAATCACAATGACTGGATGTTCTCTGTCTGGAATCATGACGCTCTCCCGCTGGAGGCTGGCCGGACACTCGGCCAGCGCTGTTAACCCACAATGAATATCCCGGTCGTGATTACCACACACGCGGCGCACTTTTGCAGTGACAGGGATTCGCCCAGAAACACGTAGCCAATCAGCGCGGCGAACAACACGCTGGTTTCCCGAAGCGCCGACACGGCCCCCATCGGCGCGACCTGCATGGCATGGATCACCAGGCCATAGGCGACCAGCGAAATAACGCCGCCCATCAATGCTGTGTACCTGCCGGGCCTGGGCGCGAACAGACTCGGGGCATCGCGTCTGCTGATATAAACCAGAGGCATCAGTACGCCCCACATCGCACACATCCAGGCGGTATAGGCCATGGGATGCGCCGCCAGTCGAACCCCCATACCGTCGGTGACGCTGTAGGCGGCGATGAAGCAGCCAGTGCCCAGGGCCGAGCGCAGTCCGGTAGAGGAAAGACGATGGCGGCCGAGGGCCAGGCCGATGATACCGAGTGAGATGACCAGGACGCCGGCAGCGGTGAGCCACGACAGCGCCTCGCCTGCAAACACCACCGCGCCGAGCGTAATCAGGATAGGAGAGCTGCCTCTGGCGACGGGGTAGGTCCTGCCGAGGTCGCCGGCCTCGTAGCTGCGTACCAAAAACAGGTTGTAGCCCACGTGTAACACTGCAGAGAGCACGGCATACGGCCAACTCTGAAAAGCAGGCATGGGCAGTACCCAGGCAGCAACCGCGCTACACCCTGCAACGGCGACGCACATCATGGTCATGGACCAGAGTTTGTCCTCACCGCTGCGAAGCAGCGCATTCCAGCTGGCGTGGAGCAGGGCGGCAAACAACACAAGCAGAACGATTCGGTCAGTCATGCCTCATGGTAGGAGGACTGCGTTTTTCATGCAGCGAAGAATCTTCATCGCCCCATGAACAAACAGTCATGATTCAGGCATAGCGTTGCGCTGCGCCCGCTGCCTCGTTGCGCAGCCACGCTCTGAAGATTTCGACATGAGGCTTGGATTCGACCCCGCGCGGGCAAACAAAGTAGTAACCGATCGGCGATTCGAACGGCACATTGAACAGCCTCACCAGTTGCCCCTGGGCAAGCTCACGCTCAACGTGACCGCTGCGCGCCATGGCAACACCCTGGCCCAGAAGTGCAGCCTCGATGGTCATGTTCGTGTCGGCGAAAAGCACGCTGCCTTTCAATGCGCTGACCTGTACGCCTACCTGCTGAAACCAGCGCTCCCATTTGGGCACCAAGTCTGATCCGTCCCGCATCAGCAAGGGGTAGCGAAGCAGTTCGGCAGGGCTACGTGGATAGCCGAAGCGCTTGATGAGATCCGGGCTTGCCACCGGAAAAATCGTTTCGCGAAACAGGAATTCCGAGTACAGCGAGGGGTAGTGTCCCG
>CAURWS010000178.1:0-7004 GCA_963528485.1 uncultured Pseudomonas sp.
TTGATGTACAGGTCAACGCTGACCATGAAATCCAACCCTTCCAGCGCCTGATCCAGCCGGCGCCCGTTGGGGGTCGACAGCACCGGGTTGCCTGCCACGGTGATCAGCGCCTTCACCTGCCCTTCGCCTTCGGTGAGCATTTCTTCAGCCAGCGCCGAGACAGGCAACTCGCCACTGTATTCGGGCAGGCCGGAGACACGACTCTGCCAGCGATTGAAGCCGCCGCCAGAGGTCGACGCCACGAGATCCAGCGCAGGCTCGGTGCACAGCGCGCCGCCAACGCGATCGAGGTTACCGGTGACCAGATTGATCAGTTGCACGAGCCAATGACACAGGGTGCCAAAGGTCTGGGTCGAGATCCCCATGCGCCCATAGCACACGGCGCTTTCGGCGCTGGCGAAGTCCCGCGCCAGTTGGCGGATCTGCTCGGCAGGTATGCCGCAGCGCAGGCTCATGGCATCGGCATTCATGTGCGCGATGGCGGCGCGGACCTCTTCCAGGCCATCGACCGGCAAATGACTGTCGCGAGTCAGCCCTTCGTCAAACAACGTGTGCAGCAGGCCGAACAGCAGCGCCGCATCGCCGCCAGGACGGATGAACAAATGTTGATTGGCGATGGCCGCCGTTTCGCTGCGACGGGGGTCGACCACCACGACTTTGCCGCCTCGCCCCTGAATCGCCTTCAGACGTTTTTCCACGTCCGGTACGGTCATGATGCTGCCGTTGGACGCCAACGGGTTGCCACCCAGAATCAACATGAAATCTGTTTGATCGATATCGGCAATAGGCAGTAACAAACCGTGGCCGTACATCAGGTAGCTGGTCAGGTGATGGGGCAACTGGTCGACCGACGTGGCCGAAAAACGATTGCGGGTTTTCAGCAGCCCCAGGAAGTAATTGCTGTGGGTCATCAACCCATAGTTGTGCACGCTGGGGTTGCCCTGATACACCGCCACCGCGTTCTGGCCATGACGCTGCTGGATGTCGACGAGCCGCTCGGCCACCAGATCGAACGCATCCTGCCAGGCGATGGGCTGCCACTCGCTGCCGATGCGGCGCATGGGCTGGCGGAGGCGATCCGGGTCGTTCTGAATGTCTTGCAGGGCCACGGCTTTTGGGCAGATGTGTCCTCGACTGAAGGTGTCCTGCGCATCGCCCTTGATCGAGCTGATCCGCACCGACGCGTCGTCTTCAAGGGTGGTCTCGATGGTCAGGCCGCAAATGGCCTCGCACAGGTGACAGGCACGGTGGTGGAGAGTCTTGGTCATCGCCAGTCTCATATTCTTGTATGGCAATCGGTACGATCGCGGAAACAAAACTATGGAGCCTGGAACGGCGCTGCGCCAGAAACGTCAATGCCGTGAATCGGACAGCATCAGGTGAGCCAATAGCTCACCTGCGCGAAGAAGGGATCAGGAAGCCGAACCGCCGATAGGGGTGACCACCTTGCGTTGCATCTGGATCTCGTGAACGGTTTCGACCTGTTCCTGGGACACCTGCACGCCGGTCAATTCACCGATGAGGCGCCAGTGATCGTCAAGGCCTGCGCTGATGGTAGCCATGCGATCGATCATCCGACGACCTGCCGAGCGGGTGACCTCATCTTCACTGCGCATCAGCTCGAACGACATTGATGTCATGGAGGCTGTGAGGTGCGTAAGGGTGCGAGCCGTAAGCCCGAGCAGTTCCGTCAGTTGTTTCTCTTTTGAATCCATTCCCCACCTCTTCTGGAGGACACAAGCGGCCTTTATAACCCACGCCAGTGGTTTAGGAAACGTCCGGGTCTCCGCGGCGTGAAGCATGTCGCATAAGGTTTCGCAGCATTTTGAAACTGTTGCAGAATTAGCAGTAATTGCCATCAGCAGATACGCCGGTGTACAACCTCTGCCCTGCCAACCGTTCAACTATGGCTAAATGCCTTCGTTGTGTACGCAACTGTAGCACTTCGATACATGAAAAGCGTCTCAAGCACGCCATTTTCGAGCTACCAAACGTCTGGCAAATAGTTTCAGCTACGCCGGGCCTTGGCACGAGGCGACATTTTCTTATACCCTCGCGCCTTCCCTATTCGTCGCCCCGTGCGGCTTTCGCCGCAGGTCTCGCCCGTTTTCCCGATAAAACCCGGCTTGAGGATCTGCGGTCTGTTGCAGACAAGGTAGTTAATGATGATCACCAGGCACTTTCTCTCGATGATGGATTACACGCCAGATGAGCTGGGCGCCGTGATCCGTCGAGGCATTGAGCTGAAGGACCTGCGAAATCGCGGCGTGCTCTTCGAGCCGCTCAGAGGTCGTGTGCTGGCCATGATCTTCGAGAAATCTTCGACTCGTACCCGGGTTTCCTTCGAAGCGGGCATGATTCAGCTCGGTGGCCAGGCTATCTTTTTGTCCCCTCGCGACACTCAATTGGGCCGTGGCGAGCCCATTGCCGACAGCGCGCGCGTCATGTCGCGCATGGTCGATGCCGTGATGATCCGCACCTTCGCCCACAGCAACCTGACCGAATTCGCCGCCAACTCCCGCGTGCCTGTGATCAACGGCCTGTCCGACGATCTGCATCCGTGCCAGTTGCTGGCTGACATGCAGACCTTCCTCGAGCATCGCGGTTCGATCAAGGGCAAGACCGTGGCCTGGGTGGGCGATGGCAACAACATGTGCAACAGCTATATAGAAGCGGCGATCCAGTTCGACTTCCAGCTGCGCGTCGCCTGCCCCGAAGGCTACGAGCCGAGCCCGCAGTTCATGGCCCTGGCCGGTGACCGCGTGACCCTGACCCGCGACCCGGGCGAAGCGGTCAAGGGCGCGCACCTGATCAGCACCGACGTCTGGACCTCCATGGGCCAGGAAGAAGAAACCGCCAAACGTATCGCGCTGTTCAAGCCGTTTCAGGTCACCCGCGAGCTGCTCGATCTGGCGGCCGATGACGTGCTGTTCATGCACTGCCTGCCCGCCCACCGTGGCGAGGAAATCAGCGAAGACCTGCTCGACGATGTTCGTTCGGTCGCCTGGGATCAGGCTGAAAACCGCCTGCACGCGCAGAAAGCCCTGCTCGAGTTCCTCGTGGCATCGGCCTACCAACCTGCCTGAGTGACCCCATGCTGCTGAAACTGCGTGATCTGGCTTGCGGCTATCAGGACCAACGCGTGGTGCAGAACCTCAATCTGCACCTCAACGCCGGCGACATCGGTTGCCTGCTGGGCTCCTCGGGCTGCGGCAAGACCACCACGCTGCGTGCCATTGCCGGTTTCGAGCCGGTGCATGCAGGCGAGATCGTGCTCGCGGGGGAAGTGATTTCAAAGCCTGGCTTCACCCTCGCCCCCGAGAAGCGCCGCATCGGCATGGTGTTTCAGGATTACGCGCTGTTCCCGCACCTGACCGTTGCCGACAACATCGCCTTCGGCATCCGCAACCATCCGCGCCTGACGCAGGTGGTCGATGAAATGCTCGAGCTGGTCAATCTGGGCGCGCTGGGAAAACGCCATCCCCATGAACTCTCCGGCGGCCAGCAACAACGCGTCGCCCTGGCCCGTGCGCTGGCGCCCGAGCCGCAGTTGCTGTTGCTCGACGAGCCCTTTTCCAACCTCGATGGCGAGCTGCGCCGGCGTTTGAGCCATGAGGTGCGCGACATCCTCAAGGCCCGTGGCACCAGTGCGATTCTGGTGACGCATGATCAGGAAGAAGCCTTCGCGGTCAGCGACCATGTGGGGGTTTTCAAGGAAGGTCGGCTTGAGCAGTGGGATACGCCCTACAACCTGTATCACGAACCGGCTACGCCTTACGTCGCCAGCTTTGTCGGTCAAGGCTATTTCATTCGCGGGCAATTGATCGACGCGGAGTCGGTGCAGACCGAACTCGGCGTGCTGCGCGGCAATCGTGCGTATGCGGGTGTCAGTGGCGCACCGATGGATGTGCTGCTGCGCCCTGACGACATCATTCATGCGCCGGACAGCCCGCTGAAGGCACGCGTCACCAGCAAGACCTTTCAGGGCGCCTCCACGCTGTATCGCCTGCAACTGCCCACCGGCACCCAACTGGAAGCGCTGTTCCCCAGCCACGCCGATTGGCGCACCGGGGATGAAGTCGGTATTCAGGTGGCGGCCGAGCATCTGGTGCTGTTTCCAGCAGTCGGCAGTGTGCCAGTGCATCAGGACGTTGCGGTCTGACTCACCCCAGCGTCAACGTCCCACTCGCCACCAGCGTCGCATACCCACCGATTTTCACCCGGTCCCCTTCCAGACGGCAGAACAACTCCCCGCCCCGTGCCGAGCTCTGCTGAGCGTTAAGGCTGAATTTGTTCAGCCGCGCCGACCAGTCAGGGATCAGGCTGCAATGGGTAGAGCCGGTTACCGGATCTTCGGGAATACCGATGGCAGGCGCGAAATAGCGGGAAACGAAATCGTAGCGCTCGCCGTCGCCCTTGGCGGTAACAATCACCCCCGGCCACGGCAGGCGGGCAATGGCCGCGAGATCAGGTTTACAATCGCGCACGGCCTGTTCGGACTCCAGCACCACCAGCAACTCTGCCGCTCCCAGCACGTCCACCACTTCGGTGTTCAGCGCGCGCTCGATGTCAACCGTAACGCCCACCTCGCTCGGCGGCATCGCCGGAAAGTCCAACAACAGACGGCCGTTTTCCCGGGTCACGCTCAGAGCGCCCGATTTGCTGATGAACGGGATGGTGTCAGACGTTTCCCCATACTTTTCCAGCAGAACGTGGGCCGTGGCCAGCGTTGCGTGCCCGCACAGCGGGACTTCGTGGGTGGGGGTGAACCAACGGATATGCCAGCCTTGGGTCTCACGCACCACAAAGGCGGATTCTGACAGGTTGTGTTCCCTGGCGATGCGCTGCATCAGCTCATCCGCCAGCCAGGCATCGAGGCGGTAGACCATGGCTGGGTTGCCCGCGAACGGCCGGTCACTGAAGGCGTCGACCTGATGAAATTCAAGCTGCATGGAAAGCATCCCCAATCTTTATTATTCGGCAGCCCTGCCCTGACAAAAGACTGCTGCAGGGCACAGACATTTCTGACGATGCATCCGGATCATTCACGCCCAATCTGCGCAAACGTCGCACTGGTGTGTTGTGCAAGTACCTCGGCCGACAGCTCGACCTCAAGCCCGCGTCGACCAGCGCTGACAAAAATCGTCGCGAACGGTTGAGCGGAGGTGTCTATGAAAGTTCTCAGTCTTTTCTTCTGCCCAAGCGGACTGATGCCGCCCAGCAGATAACCCGTGGCGCGTTGTGCAGCCGCAGGGTCAGCCATTTCGGTTTTTTTCGCGCCTGCGGCATGGGCCAGGGCCTTGAGGTCCAGCGAGCCCACCACCGGCACGACGGCCACCAGCAACTCACCTTTTTCAGTGCTGGCCAGCAGGGTCTTGAACACCTGCGCAGGCTGCAGATTCAGTTTTTCGGCAGCTTCCAGACCATAGGAAGCGGCCTTGGGGTCATGCTCATAGCTGAGTACACGGTGTTCGGCGCGAACCTTTTTCAGCAAATCCAATGCGGGGGTCATGCAGCACTCCAGACGACCAGGGTGTTTCGTGTTGGCTGCCGTTACTTTAGGCCATCTGCCGTCGAAACGCCTCTGCTGCGCAGGCCGCGCGAAAAGAAAATCCGCGACATCCGCCAAACCTCGGCACATTCGTTTCTGGCCTTTGACAATGTTCGTTTACGTCTATATTTTTTCGAATACGAATATTCAGCTGTCAGCGGCAATGTCACCTGAGCACATCACGGGCTTTCGCACGTAAACTGGTGGCAGTTCCCGGATTTCCGCTTTATCACCAGGCAATCGACATGACCGACAACGACAACAAGAACTACATCATCGCCCTCGATCAAGGAACCACCAGCTCGCGGGCGATCATCTTCGATCGTGACGCCAACGTGGTGAGTACCGCCCAGAGCGAATTCGTTCAGCATTACCCGCAGCCTGGCTGGGTCGAGCATGACCCGATGGAAATCTTCGCCACTCAAACCGCCTGCATGACCAAAGTGCTGGCCCAGGCCAACCTGCATCACAACCAGATCGCTGCCATCGGCATCACCAACCAGCGTGAAACCACGGTGGTCTGGGAGAAGGACAGCGGGCGGCCGATCTACAACGCCGTGGTCTGGCAGTGCCGCCGCAGCACCGAGATCTGTCAGCAGCTCAAGCGTGACGGGCTTGAGGACTACATCAAGGAGACCACGGGTCTGGTCATCGACCCGTACTTTTCCGGCAGCAAACTGAAATGGATTCTCGATCACGTCGAAGGTAGCCGCGAGCGCGCCCGTCGTGGCGAGCTGCTGTTCGGCACCGTCGATAGCTGGCTGATCTGGAAATTCACCGGCGGCAAGGTTCACGTCACCGATTACACCAACGCTTCGCGCACCATGATGTTCAACATCCACACCCTGGAATGGGATCAGCGGATGCTGGACGTGCTCGACGTACCACGCGAGATGCTGCCGGAGGTCAAATCGTCATCTGAGGTCTACGGCCACAGCAAAAGCGGCATTGCCATCGCTGGCATCGCGGGCGACCAGCAATCGGCACTGTTCGGCCAGATGTGCGTGGAACCCGGCCAAGCCAAAAATACCTACGGCACCGGCTGCTTCCTGTTGATGAACACCGGCAAGAAGGCGGTGAAATCCAGTCACGGTCTGCTCACCACCATCGGCTGCGGCCCTCGAGGCGAAGTGGCCTATGCCCTGGAAGGCGCAGTGTTCAACGGCGGCTCCACCGTGCAGTGGCTGCGTGACGAACTGAAAATCGTCAATGACTCCATGGACACCGAATACTTCGCCACCAAAGTGAAGAACAGCAACGGCGTGTATCTGGTGCCCGCCTTCACCGGCCTCGGCGCGCCGTACTGGGACCCCTACGCCCGTGGCGCGCTGTTCGGCCTGACCCGTGGCGTGAAGGTCGATCACATCATTCGCGCGGCGCTGGAGTCCATCGCCTACCAGACTCGCGACGTGCTCGACGCCATGCAGCAGGACGCGGCCGAACCGCTCAAGGC
>CAURWS010000179.1:0-6998 GCA_963528485.1 uncultured Pseudomonas sp.
CATACACCCTGGGGGTCACTCTCATACACACTTCCGTCGTTTAGCGGCTGACCGCCAGCACTCTCTGATGTCGGGCATGATACCCGCCGGGGCTGACGGGCACAGCCCCGAAGTCGGGCGACGGCGCCAGCATGTGTGCCGGGTAACTGTAGCGCGGGTCGAGCCTGAGGGTTTCGCCACTGATTTCCTGAGATTGCACCACCCGCAGGCAGGCGCGGGTCGCGGTCGGCAAGCGGTAAAAACGGAACGGCCCCTGGGCCGACACCATCAACAGCGACTTGGTGGCCAGACGGACCATGCAATCCATGATGCACGAGCGGGCCAACGTCGCGCATTGCAGGGCGTGGCAGGCTTGTTCCAGGGTGAACTGACCTTCCAGATCCGCCAACAGCCGCAGCACCGCGCGCTCGTCCTGACTCAACAGCCGATAACTCCAGGCCAGCGAGGCATGCAGCGTTTGCTGACGGGCCGGGGCGGTACGCAGGCTGGCGGCCAGCAGATGCAGGCTTTCATCGAGGCTTTCGACTAATTGGTACAAACCCAGCGCACAGGCCCGTGCCGCCGCCATTTCCAGTGCCAGAGGAATACCGTCCAGGCGCCGACAGACTTCGCCCACCAGCTCGATGCTGTAGTCGTCCAGTTCAGGGTCTGGGACGCTGGCCATCTGACAGTCCAGCGCCCGCCAGTGCCGCAAAAACAGCTGCGCCGAGCCAGTCTCAAGGATGCTCTGACGTGAGGCGTCGGCGCCTGTCACCGCCAGTGGCGGCACCTGCAGGCTGCGCTCGCCGGCGATGCGCAAAGGCTCACGACTGGTGGCCAGAATGCGGATGCCCGCCACACCTTGCAGCAGGTGCTCGACGACGCCCGCCACCTGATCAATCAGGTGTTCGCAGTTGTCGAGAATGATCAGGCCGGGGTGGTCAATCAGGTGTTGAATCAGCGCCTCAGGCCCGACCGCCTCCACGCCCAGCGCAACCGCCAGGGCCTCGGGCAGACGCTCGGCGCTGGCGACCTGGGCCAGCGGCACGAAATACACCGGGGCTTCGTCTCGCTCCAGACGCTGCTGCCCCAAGGCCACGGCAAGGCTGGTCTTACCCACGCCGCCGGGGCCGATCAGGGTGATCAGCGCATGAACATCGGCAAGGGCGGCATTGACCTCATCGAGCAAGGCGCAGCGCCCCACCAGATCGATGGCCGCAGGCAGGCGATTGCCGCCCACGGCGCGCAACAGTTGCAGGGTGGCGGCGTCATCGTGAAGGCTTGCGTCGTACATTGCGCCCTCACCGCCCAGCAGCATGTAGCCGCGGCCGGGAATGGTGCGAATCAGGTCGCGGTCACTGCCCAGCGCCTTGCGCAATCCGGAGATGTGCACCTGCAAGTTGTTTTCTTCGACGACCGTGTCTGGCCAGACACACTGAAGGATCTGCTCTTTGCTTACCAAGCGGCCCTGATGGCGAATAAGCAGCTCGAGAATATCGAATGCACGAGTGCCAATGCGCAGGGCAACGCCGTCTTTGAAAACATCCCTCAGTTCCAGGGACACGGTAGCCTGACCTAGACTTATCATCGTATTCACGCAGTCCTTAGAGTGGATTCGCACGCCCTGATGACATCGAAAGTGTTCACCGGCTAAACCGTACGAACGCGTTCAATGCAGCTGACCCATTTTTAATCAGAGTTCATCTAATCAGTAAAAAGCATTAACCGATATTACCTGTAGGGGTAGTTACCCTCCGGTAATTGAATTAGATGATGGCATTTGGCAATTTCTCGATAGCGCCTTCAACTTCATGACAGTGGCCGAGTTTAATGACAGATAAAGCGCTCGAACCATTGCGCTGCACGCAACGGCGTTTTGCGTGGCGCTCCCCTACTGCGCAGGCACGGCCTGCCTTAACGTTTTCGCCATGAACGGGTCGTCTTGACCTGCCTCGTTTCACTGACATGAGCGAACTGACATGAACACTCCCCTGACTTCCACGGTACAGGCATCGGCACCGGGGCTGACCCGCGCCATGGTGCTGCTGTTCGCGTTTTGCTGCGGCGCCATCGTCGCCAACCTTTACTACGCCCAACCTATCGTCGAACTGATCGCGCCGGACTTGGGCCTTGCCAGCGGCAGCGCCAGCCTGATCGTGTCCCTGACTCAGATCGGCTACGCGCTGGGCCTGTTGTTTCTGGTGCCGCTGTCGGACTTGATCGAAAACCGCCGGTTGATGATCGCCACCGCCGTGGTCGCCGCAGGCAGCCTGTTGGCAGCGGCGACGTTGCAGCACGCACAGGGCTTTCTGCTGGTATCGCTGCTGATCGGCTTCAGCTCGGTGGCCGTGCAGATGCTCATCCCGCTGGCCGCGCACCTGGCGCCTGAGCACTCTCGTGGTCAGGTGGTGGGCAACATCATGAGCGGGCTGCTGTTGGGTATTTTGCTGGCGCGGCCGCTGTCGAGCCTGATCGCCGACCACTTCGGCTGGCGCGCGGTGTTCATCTACGCCGCGCTGCTGATGCTGGCGATCGTAACGGTGCTGGCGTTGACCCTCCCGCGTCGGGTGCCGGATCACAAAGCCACTTACGGGCAGTTGCTCAAGTCCCTGCTGACGCTGCTGCGCAAACACCCGGTTCTGCGCCAGCGGGCGTTGTATCAAGGGCTGCTGTTCGCGGCGTTCAGCCTGTTCTGGACCGCTGCACCGGTGGAGCTGGCGCGTCATCATGGTTTGTCTCAGAGCCAGATCGCGATCTTAGCGCTGGTCGGCGCCATCGGGGCCATTGCCGCGCCCATGGCCGGGCGTCTGGCCGATGCCGGGCACACCCGCCGCGCCTCGTGGATGGCGATGGTTCTGGCGCCCGTCGCCTTTGTGTTGGGGCTGACTGAACCGGGCTACAGCGTGGTCGGCCTGGCGCTCACTGGCGTGCTGCTGGACTTTGCCGTGCAGATGAACATGGTGCTGGGCCAACGGGCGATCTACGCGCTTGACCCTGCCAGCCGCGGGCGCTTGAACGCGCTGTACATGACCAGCATTTTCGTCGGCGGCGCCATTGGCTCGGCCTTGTCCAGCAGCGTGTATGAACAGGCTGGCTGGAGCGGCGTGGTGATGCTGGGTGCAGGGTTGCCTGCCCTGGCGCTGCTGGCCTTTGTGCTGATGAGCGTGACCCGCGGGCGCAACGCCTGATCGGTCTATTGGGGCAAGAAGACTGTCCCACGCTGCCGACTGCGCCAGGCGCTGGGGGTTTCTCCGGTCAAACGGGTGAACACCCGCGTCAGGTGCGGTTGGTCGGCAAATCCGCATTCCTGGGCGATCTGCGCCATGGCAATGGTCGGCACCGCTCGCAGCAATTCCTGCGCCCGTTCCACGCGCATACGCAGCAGCCAGGCGTGGGGCGCCATGCCAGTGGCCTGCTTGAAGGCCCGCGAAAAGTGGCTGCGGGTCAGCGAGCATTCCTGAGCGATGCGCTCCACCGACAGCTCGCCATCGAGGTGATGAGCGATCACTTCCTTGGCAATCGCCAGCTGCGCTGCCGTCAGCGCGGCATGGGGTTTGCCGGACGCCGGCGCCACGCGCCCGTAGCGCTCCAGGGCATGGCTGGACATCGCCAGCAGCAGGTGATCGAGGAACAGCCGATTGGCCATGTCCGGCCGCTGCAACGCCGGCAGCATCGCCTGAGCCAGGTGATACAGCACCGGGTCTTGGGCGCCGCCTTGCTCATAACGAAACACGCCGATCTTCTTGCCACCCTGCTCGGCCTGCAAATCATCGAGCATTTGTCGCGAAAGGGTCAGACGCAAGTTGTCGTAGCCGGAACGGTGCTGGCAGCGCAGCTGATCGCCCATGAACGGCAGCGACACACTGCCCTGCCGGTAGCCGCCCGAATAGCTCAGGCGGCGACCGCGCCACAGGCGATGGGCCGAGAAATCCTGCAGCTGGACAATGATCGAGAAGGCGTCCGCGCAGGGAATCTCGATGATCGTCTCGGGATCGGGCATGGGCTGGCGGATGCGAACGGCAGAGAAAGCCTCGCCGCTCAACTGGATGATCTGGGGTGCGCTCAAGGTCCGGTCCTGTGTGAGGGGTGATGTGGCCGCCATCGCTCCAACGTGTGTAAAAACGGCTGCGCTCGATGATGCTGCGTTAAAAACAGGCGAAAAATGCTCATTCAGAACACCGGGAGTCGGTCGCGACCCCGGCCGTTTTTCGGCTGTTTTGCCTTGCCTCACCTTCGCTCGCGACGTTTTTACACATCCTGGCTCACTCTCCCTGAACTCAGGCGACCCCCGCAATGCTAGTCGATCAGCGGCACGTGTGCGGCACGTTGGTACGGGCCGTATTCCACCGGCACCCACTGGAAGCGTTTGCCGATGCTTTCGATGTGGCCGGTGCCGGGGAACGGCAAGTGCGCGGCGGCGACCCAGACCTTGGTTTTCGCAGCCTCGGTGAACACCGCATCGCGGCTGGCGATGGCGTTCGTGCTGTTTTCATCGAAGCTGATGCTGACCTCCGGATGATCGAACTGCACGGCCAGGTTGTGCACCAGGTCGCCAATGAAGACGATGCTCTGGCCCTTGGACGTGAACTGGTAGGTGGTGCTGCCCGGCGTGTGGCCGGCCTCAAGGGTGGTGCGCACCTCAGCTATCGGCGACTGGCCGGGGATGAAGGTTTTGAAACGCCCCGCCGCGACGTACGGCGCAGTGGAGTCCTGAGCGATCTTGAAGTAACCCTTGGCCTGTTCGGGCGCGCGGGCCAGGGCGGCAGGGTCAAGCCAGAAATCGGCTTCAGGCTTGGCGGCATACACTGTGGCGTTGGCGAACACTGGCTGCTTGTTGGCGTCCACTAGGCCGCACACGTGATCCAGGTGCAAGTGAGTGAGGAAGATCGTGTCGATCTGCTCCGGCTGATACCCCGCCGCCCTGATGTTCTGCGAGAGCATGCCGGCGGTTTCGCCGATGCACTGGCCGGCGCCGGTGTCGACCAGAATCAGGTTCTTGCCGGTGTTGATCAGAAAGGCGTTGAACGCTGTCTGCACGCCTGGGGTTTCGATGGCGTGGCGGGCCAGCTGCGCGCGGATCTGCTCAGGCTTGAGGCCCTTGAGCAGCTTGGGCGACAGATCGTTGTAGCCATCGAACAGCGCCGTGACTTCGTAGTCCCCCACCGCCAAACGGAAATAACCGGGCACCTGGGTTTTCTGTTGCGCAGGGGGGGCTGCGAAGGACAGCGTCGAACACAGGGCCACGCCCAGGCCGACGGCGCGAGCGAGGGGAATCAGGGATGAGCGCATGGGGGGCCTCGATGCGGACAATGATGGAATGAGGCCTCGATAGTGCAGCCCGCAAGCGGCGCGGGATTGAAGCAATGTGCTGGTTTTCGCAACGCAACCTGCGAGCCCACAGCGCACGCGATCGGTTATAGACAGCTCGCCCCCTCGGTCCCTAACATCCGCGTGCCACAGCGCCCGCCTTTTTTCAGTGGAAGCCCTCATGCCTTCAGACGTCCCACACTATGCCTTCGCCTGGAGCCTGCTGTTACTGCTGGCCGATGTGCTTGCCTGGCACCTGCTCGCCGACCGCAATCTCCTGACCCGCATCGCCATTCGCCTGACCGGCTTCGTGGCCTACAGCCTGGTGATCATCAATGCCGGGGTCAGCCCGCTGGAAGCCCCGGCCTGGCCGGACAACAGCGCCATGCAGTTCGGCGCCACGGCCCTGGCCATCGTCTGGTGGATGTACGCCGCGCGGACCCTGACCGTGTTGCTGGGGCTGCTGCTGACCGGCCGCGTTGGCCACAGCGGGCGCTTGCTGCAGGAGGTCATCGGCGCGGTGATCTTCCTGATCGCCATCGTCGCGGCGGCAGGCTACGTGCTGCAGCTGCCGGTCAAGGGCTTGCTCGCCACTTCGGGCGCGATGGCGATCATCGTCGGTCTGGCTTTGCAGAGCACGTTGAGCGACGTGTTTTCCGGGATCATCCTCAACACCACCAAGCCCTATCAGGTCGACGACTCGATTTCCATCGACGGCATGGAAGGCAAGGTCATGGACATCGACTGGCGCGCCACGCACCTGCTCACCGGGGTGGGCACCATGGTGGTGATTCCCAACTCGGTGGCGGCCAAGGCCAAGATCGTCAATTTGAGCCGACCGGTCCATATTCACGGCGTGTCGATCAACATCATGATGTCGCCGCACATCCGCCCGCGTCGGGTGCTCGATGCCCTGGAACGCGCCCTGCAGGGTTGCAGCGCCCTGTTGCAGACGCCCAAAGCCCGCGCCGTTGTGAAGGACACCAGTCCCACCACCATCGAATATTCCATGACCGGTTTCATCAGCGACCTGGGCACCAAAAGCGATGTGCGCAATTTGCTGTTCGACCTGGCCTACCGTCATCTGGAAGCGGCCGGCATCGCCTGGCAGTCGGAAACCACTGCCGAAGAAGTCTCACGTCCGCGAGCGCTGCTGGACGAGGTCAAGGTGTTTCGCACCAGCACGGACGAGGAGAAGAATCAACTGGCGCAAACGATGGTGTCCCGCGAGTACACCGCAGGACAAACGATCATCGAGTTGGGTGAAATCACGGACGGGCTGTTCGTCATCGCCACGGGTGTGGTGTCGGCCAACGTTCCGGACGGCAACAACATGGTCGAGGCCGGGCGCATGGGGCCTGGCGAGGTGATGGGCGAGCAGAGTGTGCTGTCGGACACGCCGTCGGAGGGGCGCTTCATCGCCCTCACCTCTTGTGTGATTTACCGGATCGACAAGGCGGCGACGCGCAAGGCGATGGAGCAGCGGGTGGAGATCACCACGGCGCTGAACAAGCTGCAGGCGGTTCGGCAGCAGACCAGCCGGCATGTGTTGTTGCGCAAGCCGGTGGTGGTCAAGAAGAGCCATTTTTTGGGGTGGTTGCAGAAGCGGTAGCTGGATTGGTGAGAGCTCGTCCTAACGGCCGAGCTGTTTCGCCTGCGGCGAGTTACTTGGAAAAGCACCCCAAGTAACCAAGGGTGCTTGCTCCTGGCTT
>CAURWS010000180.1:0-6994 GCA_963528485.1 uncultured Pseudomonas sp.
CATTTCACGTGACTTTTTCTTCGATCTGGGCTGTTGCCCACTGTTTCGTTGGCAAGTCGCCCTGAAATCAGAGCACAACGCCCTGAACAAGGTATCGGCAAGTTGGGGCTTTACTGGAACGACCCCACCGTTGACTCCTCCCATGAATGGGCCAACACGTCGGCTGCATGGTAGACAGCCGCCAGCACTGCGCCTCCTGCGCCGATGGTCAAGAGCAATACTGCGAGAATGGTTTTGCACCCACCTGCACATCGTCAGCCCAAAATCTCCCGCAACCATCCCCGCCAACACCGGTCACAAATCTGTCCCCTTCCACAAAAAGACGCCCTTCCCAAGTGCGCCGTGGATTAGAGAAAAACGCTCATGAGTCCATGCAGGTATTCGAACCAATGCACAGGCCCGTGATTGTTTATCGTGGATCGCTTCACTCAACCGCTGCCGTAAATGCCTGCGCCCCGCCCACCGTCGGGCCTGGCTTGATTCCCTGCTGACGAGGAACCCGTTCATGACCGATCAGCCTGATAACAACGAATCCGCATCCGACCTCAGGGCCTTTACCGTGCCCTCGCGCCGAAACTTCCTGAAATCCATCGGCGTATCCGGCCTCGCTGCAGCCACGGCACCGATGTGGACCCAGGCCCTCGAAGCCCAGGCCGCAGTGCAAAACGACACCGACCCACCCGCCAAAGACGAGCGGCGCATGACCCTCAAGGTCAATGGCCAGACCCACGCCCTCAACCTTCCGGCCAACGCCGCCTTGCTGGATGTGCTGCGCGACCGCCTGCAACTGACCGGCACCAAGAAAGGCTGCGACCACGGCCAGTGCGGCGCCTGCACGGTTCACGTCAACGGCACGGCGATCAACTCGTGCCTGTCGCTGGCGGCCATGCATGAAGGCGACGAAATCACCACCGTCGAAGGCCTGGCGAAAAACGGCAAGCTGCACCCGGTGCAGGAGGCCTTCTGGGAACATGACGCCTACCAGTGCGGTTACTGCACCAGCGGCCAAATCATGAGCGCCGTGGCCATGTTGCAGGACAAGAACATCGGCAGCGACGACCACAGCGTGCGCGAAGCCATGAGCGGCAACATCTGCCGCTGCGGCGCCTACAAGAACATCCTCGCGGCCATTCAGAGCGCGCGGATCAAGTTGCAGGAGGTGACCTGATGAGAGCCCTGGATTACGTGCGCGCCGGCAGCGTCGAGCAGGCCGTCGCCACCCATTCGAAGAGCCAGACGGCGTTTTTCCTTGCCGGTGGCACCACCCTGCTGGACCTGGTGAAACTGGACGTGATGCCCGCTGATCAGGTGATTGACGTCAATCACCTGTCCCTCAAGCAAGTCGAGGTGCAGAAGGACGGCAGCGTGCGCGTCGGCGCCCTGGTGACCAACTCCGCCCTCGCCCACCACCCTTACATCGTCGAACATTACCCGGTGTTGTCCCAGGCGCTGCTGTCCGGCGCCACGACGCAGCTGCGCAACAAGGCCACCACCGCTGGCAACGTCATGCAGCGGGTGCGTTGCAACTACTTTCGCGACGGTCATTCGGCCTGCAACAAGCGCGAACCGGGCTCGGGATGCGCGGCCATCGACGGGCACAACCGCAGCGTCCACGCGGTGCTGGGCACCAGCGAGCAATGCATCGCCACCCACCCTTCGGACATGTGCGTGGCCATGGCGGCGATTGGCGCCAAGGTCGAGGTGCAAGGCCCCAAAGGCAAACGCAGCGTCGATTTTCTCGACTTTCACCTGCTGCCCGGCTCGACGCCTTGGAAAGAACACGCTCTGCAGGACGACGAACTGATCACCCACGTGGTGCTCGATGCGCCGCTGGCCAACAGCACATCGGGCTACCTGAAGCTGCGTGATCGCGCCTCCTACCAATTCGCCCTGGCTTCCAGCGCCGTGATCCTGGTGATGGACGGCGACACCGTGCGCGAGGCGCGCATCGCCATGGGCGGCGTTGGCACCAAACCCTGGCGTGCACTGGAAGCCGAACGCGCGCTCAAGGGTGCGACGCTGACCCCACAGAACATGGAAAAAGCCGCTGCCCTTGCCCTGCAAGGCGCCCGACCCTATCGCCACAACGCCTACAAGATTGCCCTCGGGCAGCAGGCAATCGTGCGCAATCTGAGCACCCTGACGGCTTGACCGGGAGACGATGAAATGACGGATTCAAGCATGATCGGCTCGGCCCCTCGGCGTATCGACGGCCGACGCAAAGTCACAGGCACGGCGATGTACGCCTCGGACCACCACCTGCCCAACATGGCCTACGGCTACGGCGTGTTCAGCACCGTCGCCAGCGGCAAGATCACCGCACTGGACCTCGATGCCGCGCGCAAATCCCCCGGCGTGCTGGAGGTTTTCCATCACGGCAACTTCCCCGAGCTGTATCACAACTCGGCGCTGCCAATGTCCTTTGCGCAGATTCTCAAGGCCGCCAAATCCGATGAAAGCCGCCTGCCCTTCGAGGACGACACCGTTTACTACGCCGGGCAATTCGTCGCCCTGGTGGTGGCCGATACCTTCGAGCACGCGCGGGCTGCGGCCTACAAGGTCAAGGTCAGCTACAGCAAGACCGAGCCGGTGGCCAACCTCGAACAGGGCATGAAGGCCGGCAAGCTGCAGGACGGCAGCCCCGGTCACAGCCGAGGTGATGCAGGGGCCGCGTTCGACAACGCCGCCCACAGCATCGACGCGACCTACACCACCCCGGTTGAAACCCACAACCCGATGGAGATGCACGCCACCGTCGCCAGTTGGGAAGACGGCCGACTGATCGTCTACGAGGCCAGTCAGGGCGTCGTTGCCCATCGCAATTCGCTGGCGAAGATCTTCGGACTGATTCCAGAAAAGGTCGAAGTGCGCGCACCGTTCATTGGCTCAGGCTTTGGCAGCAAGCTGTGGATCTGGCCCCATTCGGTGGCGGCCTGTGGCGCGGCAAAAGTGCTCAAGCGCCCGGTGCAACTGGTGGTGCCTCGCGAGCAGATGTTCACCACCACCGGTCACCGCCCGGAAACCCGACAACGCATGCGTCTGGCCACCGATGACCAGGGCAAGCTGGTGTCGGTGCGTCACGAGTCGATCAACACCACCTCGTTCACCGACCCGTACAAGGAAAACTGCGGCACCTCGACCAAGAGCCTGTACAGCTGCGCCAACGTGCTGACCAGCCACAAGATCATCGAGGTCAACCGAGGCACGCCGACCTCCATGCGCGCCCCCGGAGCAGCGCCGGGGCTGTTCGCCCTGGAATCGGCGATGGACGAAATGGCCGATAAGATCGGCATGGACCCCTTGGCGTTTCGCAAGCTCAATGTCTCCGATCGCGACGAAAGCCAGAACCTGCCGTGGTCGAGCAATCACCTGCAGGAGTGCATCGATCAGGCGGCCGAGCGTTTCGGCTGGAGCAAGCGCAACCCCAAACCGGGCTCGATGAAAGACGGCACCGAGGTCATCGGCTACGGTATGGCTGCCTGTAACTGGGACGCCTATCGTACCCCTGCCGAGGCGCAGGTGTCGTTGCGCGCCGACGGCACGGCCTATGCGATCTGCGGTGTGCAGGACATCGGCACCGGCACCTACACCATCGTCGCCCAGGTGGTCAGCAGCATCACCGGCATCCCGCTGGACAAGATCGAAGTCGAGCTGGGCAATTCATCGTTCCCGCCCGCGCCGGTGTCCGGTGGTTCCTGGGCGACGGCCAGTGTGCTGCCGGCGATTGCCGAGGCCACGCGTCAGGCCATTGAGCAGTTGAAGGCGTTCTCCACGGCGCCCAAAGGCGTGTTTGCCGGAGGCAAGGCCGATCAGGTCAGTTTCGAGCAGGGTCAATTGAAGAGCGGCGACAAGACGTTTGCCATCGCCGACGTGCTCAAGGCGCAGAAGCAGGCCAGCGCTTTCGGTGAAGCCAAGACCGGCATGAACGACACCAGCAAGCACTCGTTCCGCTCGTTCGGCGTGCATTTCGTCGAGGTGCGCTGGGACCCGGGCATTTCGCGGCTGCGGGTGGCGCGGGTGGTCAGTGCGATAGACGTGGGCAAAGTGATCAATCACAAGACCTCGCTCAATCAGGTCGAGGGGGCGATTGTCATGGGGGTCGGCATGGCGCTGTTCGAGGCCACCGATTTCGACGAGCGCAACGCCATGCCGGTCAACAACAACTACGCCGAATACGTGGTGCCGGTGCATGTGGATCAGCCGGAGATCGACGTGATCCTGCTGGATTATCCGGACTACGAACTCAACGAGTTCGGCGCGCGGGGGATTGGCGAGATCGGCATCACCGGGCTGGCGGCAGCGGTGGCCAATGCCGTGGCCCATGCGACCGGCAAGCGCATACGCGATCTGCCGATCAGCCTGGACAAGCTGATGGAGTTGCCGCCGACGATGAGTGCTTAAGGCTGAAATCACCTGTGGGAGTGCACTCGCTCACGAAGAGGAAGGGACATCCAGAGGCATGCAGTGTCTGGAAGTCAGCCTTCGTGAGCAAGCTCACGCCCACAGAGTGTCGGGGTGTCTTCAAGCTCAGCGGCGGCCTCCGGCCAGAATCAAAAGCAACTCAAATCAACTCTGGCTCAATCCGGTCGCGCCCGGCCAGTTTGGCCGCATACACCCCCGAATCCGCCCGCAACAGCAACGCGTCGCCACCCTCGCCTTCGCGCCAGCTGGCAATCCCGAAACTCGCGGTCACCCGCCCTACGCCGTCCACCGGCTCTGCGCGCAACGCTGCCCACAATTCCGCTGCCAGGGCATAAGCCTGATCGCCATCGGTGTCCGGGCAGAGCACCATGAACTCTTCCCCGCCCAGCCGACAGAACACGTCGCTGCGGCGCAGGCGACGGCACAGACGCTTGCAGATCGCCTGCAGCACATGGTCGCCCACGGCATGGCCGAGCTGATCGTTGATGCGCTTGAAGTGATCGATGTCGAGCATGACCACCGCGAACCCTCCGCCATGGCGCTCTACCCGCAGCAGCTCAGCCTGCAGGCGTTCCTGGAAATAGCGGCGGTTATAGATGCCGGTCAGCGAGTCGGTCACCGACATCGTGCGCAGCTCTTCCTCGACGCGCTTGCGCTCGGTGATGTCCAGGCACACCGCCAGGTAGCCGACCCACTGATTGTGCTCGTCGAGCACGGGGCTGACCTGCATGTTGACCCGCAGGAGACTGCCGTCGTGGCGCACGAACGTCCAGTCATTGGCCTGATGGCTGTGCTCCTCCAAGGCTTCCACCAGCATGGCTTCGCTGGTTTCGATCGACCGCCCGTAACGCTGACTCAGTTCGGCAACGTGCTGATCCAGCTCGGCAGGCAAGTGCAACTGGCGCAGGGTCAGCACGCCACAGACCAGCGCGCTGCTGTAACCGAGCATCTTCTCGGCGCCGATGTTGAAGGTGGTGATGACGCCGTCCAGATCCGTGGCAATGATCGCCACTTGGGTGGTGGCGTCCAGCACGTTGCGCAGCTGGCTGTGGGCGCTGCGCAGCTGCTGCTCGCGCCGACGCAACAACATCGTGCGCTGCTCCACCAGCCGGATGGCCCGCTGGCGCTGGCTGATCAGCACATACAGCAAGGCACTGAGCATGAAGCTGAGCAGCGCCCCCAATACCACTACGCTGTCATTGGAGGACGGGTTGGCCCCGACGAACACCGCTGTCGGCCGCACCTGCACCTGGTAACTGCGCCCGGCGAAATTCAGCGTCTTGCTGATCAACAGGTCACTGCTCACCGGCACCGCGTCCGATTGGTACAGTTCAACCGGCTCCTGCGCCGACGTGATGTCTTCCAGGGTCAGGGCCAGATTGTCTTGATCGGAGGGCGGCAGATCTTCGGTCATCATCTTGCGCAGGCTGATCACCGCCATCAGAAATCCTTGCAACGCGCCTGCTTCGCCGCCCCCGGCATGGGCATGCAGAAACACCGGCGACACCAGTAGCACGCCCTTGCGGTTCTCGCCTTCCAGCCCGACCAGCTCCATACGCGGAGAAGCAGCCATACTGCCGGAACGCAACGCACGCTCAAGGGTGGCGCGGCGCACCTCTTCGGAACTGACGTCAAAACCCAGGGGTAATGGAACGGTGCTGCGGCTCTGGGTGAAGCGCACCGGAAAATACACCGGGCGCACGCTGGCAATGGCCAGGTCCTGACTGGCGCCCAGTTGGCGTATGGAAAAATCGGCGTGCCCCGAATCACGCACCTGCCGCTCGAACGACAGACGTTCACGGTCGGGCACTTTGGGCGCCCAGGAATAGGCTTGGGTGAGGATCAGCAGCGGGTGGGCGAAGCCGTTGAATTCTTCTTCGGAGACATCGTCGGAATAGACGAAAAAACGGCGCAAACCGTCCAGGCGGCGGATCTGCCCTTCAAGACGATCCTGGATGCGGCTGACCCGTTCGGCCGCCAGCAGCTCGAAACGCTGGCGCAGCTGACGCTGGTACAACTCGACGTTGGCCAGTGCCAGCAATGCAGTGAGCACCACGCCTGCGCAAAACACGAGCGTGGCAAGCACCCATGACGAGGTGTCTTCGCTGATGAGGCCAAGGATCTTGGCACTGGACGGGTTCGACGACATACGCAGCACTCATGACGCCACCGTGTTGCCGCTACACGTGGCCAGAGTTCACTTATAGCTATTCGCCATTAGTTTGCCTAGTGCTATATGTCGCCCGTCTTATAGCGCCACCAAGCGCCGCCCCATGCGGGCCGGCGCCTGTTGCCCGGGTGACGTTTCAGCGCGCGGTGATCTTCCACGCGCGGTGGATCTTGCCGTTGCGGGCGAAGTCCGGATCGATGGTCTGCTGGGTGATTTCCTCGACCATGTAACGCTCGGCCAGGTTCTCTTCCAGCTGGAACTTGCGGAAGTTGTTGGAGAAATAGAGCACGCCGCCGCTGGCCAGGCGGGCCATGGCCAGATCGATCAATTGCACCTGATCGCGCTGCACGTCGAACACCCCTTCCATGCGCTTGGAGTTGGAGAACGTCGGCGGGTCGATGA
>CAURWS010000181.1:0-6990 GCA_963528485.1 uncultured Pseudomonas sp.
TTGTAGAGCTGGTGACGCGCAAGGCGGGGTGAGTCACGAGGGCGTCAGGCGGATAACACTGTGGGAGCAAACCCGTTCGCTCGCACAGGGAAAAGGCGCTTGTCAGTCTACGTGAGCCAGGTCACCTCGCAGCGATACGCTGGACATGACCAAGCCGGCTCTGCACCGTTGAACAGGATCACGATTTGATTCCCGCCTAAATGCGGGCTTACTTCCTGGCTTCGAGTATCCGAAGTGACACCAACCATGGCGCGGCGCCATCGCCGAGTGGCGGGCATTTCCGGATGAGGACGATCTGTAGCAATTTGTAAGTCAGATATTTCACCGGTTTACGTAGGAATCGTCCGGTTCTGTTGTCTCTATAATTCGTAGCGCTCGCCCTTGTCATGCGCTTTGCCTAGACTCGGGACCATTCATCAGGTCGTTCGGCGACCTTTCACGTCAAGACAGCGACAGGGAGTTATCAAATGCGGCGTGTGGTGTTCAATCAGAAAGGCGGCGTTGGCAAATCGAGCATCGCGTGCAATCTGGCGGCCGTCAGTGCCAATGAGGGCTACCGAACCCTCTTGATCGACCTCGACGCTCAGGCCAACTCGACGCAATACCTCACAGGCCTGACCGGTGAGGACATCCCCATGGGGATTGCCGATTTTTTTAAGCAGACCCTGTCCTCCGGGCCCTTCTCCAAGAAGAACCAGGTCGATATCTACGAAACCCCGTTCGACAACCTGCACGTTGTCACGGCGACATCGGAACTGGCCGACCTGCAGCCCAAGCTTGAGGCCAAGCACAAGATCAACAAGCTGCGTAAGTTGCTCGAAGAGCTGGATGAAGATTACGACCGGATTTACCTCGATACGCCTCCAGCGCTGAATTTCTATGCGGTATCGGCGTTGATCGCGGCTGATCGCGTGCTGATTCCCTTCGATTGCGACAGTTTTTCCCGTCAGGCGCTGTACGGCCTGCTCAAGGAAATCGAAGAGCTGAAAGAAGATCACAATGAAGAGCTGGAAGTGGAGGGCATTATCGTCAACCAGTTTCAGTCTCGCGCCAGCCTGCCGCAGCAGATTCTCGACGAGCTGATTGCCGAAGGGCTGCCGGTGCTGCCGATCTACCTCAACAGCTCGGTGAAAATGCGTGAGTCGCATCAGGCCAACAAGCCGCTGATTCACCTTGACCCGCGGCACAAGCTGAGCCAGCAGTTCGTCGAGCTGCATCATCTGCTGGAAAGCAACACCGCGCAGTGAGCGGTGTCGGCGGGGCTTGAAAGGCGCGGTCATTCAGCAGCGCCTTCATTTAAAACCACCGCCAGCTTTTTCGCCTGCTTGCGTGCCTTTTTGGCCAGATCCTTGGGGATGCTGATGGCCGCCTGCATGTCGGCCTTGAGTTGATCCTGACTGGCGATCAACTGATGAACCCCGTCGGGGCATTTGCAGCGTACGGCTTGCCCCTCGGTGGCGACGGCCATGACCTGATCGATGAACGTCGGATTGCCTTGGGCGATGAAGCCGACGCTCTTGCACGCCGCGCACCACACCGGATCGCCCATGCGCGCGAGGCGACGGTCCCCCCAGGCGAGTGTGCCGGATGCCTGTAAAACCCTGCCGCCGGTGGTGGTTGGGTCGCCTTCCCTGATCACTGCTGTCATCGTTGGCCGCCTCTGAATTGAATGTCAGTGCGACTAACCTTATAGGGCGAATCTGATGTTCGCAGGGCCGAAAAGCGCTTTCAGACGCGTCCTACTGCCAAAGCAGGCACGCCCCGCGCAACTGTAGGAATCGGCTGTCAGATCCCTTGGCTCGCCAGCCATGCAGTCAATTGCGGCAATGGCATCGCACCGCTCTGGCGCGCCACTTCCCGGCCGTTCTTGAACAGGATCAGGCTCGGAATCGAGCGAATGCCCAGTTGCGCCGACAGCTGCTGATTGGCCTCGCTGTCCAGTTTGGCCAGCCGCACCCGGCCGCTCAGCTGTGCCGCAGCCTGTTCGAAGATGGGCGCGAAGGATTTGCACGGCCCGCACCAGTTGGCCCAGACGTCCACCAACAGCGGCAGATCGCCTTTGATCTGGCTGGCGTAATCGCCTTGGGTGAGATTAAACGGCTTGTTCAGCAGTACCGGCTGCTTGCAGCGCCCGCATTTGGGCTGCTCAGCCAGACGCTCGGCGGGAATGCGGTTCAACCCGTTGCAGTGCGGGCAAGGAATGTGAAGAGGTTCGGACATGGCAGCGACCCAAATGAAGGTTGATGAGCCATAGGTGGAGCCTGAGGGCGGCATTATCAAGCATGGTCAGGCGACTGTACTGCCCCCTTGACGCGTTTCTGTCACTGGCCCGGTCGCAGCGTTGCGCCTAGCCTGCGCAGACGACTGTCAGCCGGAGAACAACATGAAGACCCTCGGTGTATTGGGCGGAATGAGCTGGGAATCCACAGCCACTTACTACAAATGGCTCAACGAAGGCGTTCGCAACCAGCTGGGCGGGCTGCACTCGGCCCCGTTGCTGCTGCACTCAGTGGATTTCGCAGGCATTGCTGCCCTGCAGAAGTCCGGTCAGTGGGACGAGGCAGGCGAGCAGTTGGCCCAGGCCTCCCAAGGCCTCGAACGTGCCGGAGCGGGCGCAATCCTGCTGGCGACCAACACCATGCACAAAGTCGCTGCCGCCATTGAATCTGCTGTCGACATCCCTTTGCTGCACATCGGCGACGCCGTCGGCCAGGCACTGCAAGCCAAAGGCGTCACCCGCGCAGCCCTGCTCGGCACCCGCTTCACCATGCAGGAAGATTTCTACAAACGCCGCCTGGCCGAACGTTCCGGCATCGAAGTGCTGCTACCTACGGCCGACGACATGGCCGAAATCGACCGCGTGATCTTCGCCGAACTGTGTCTGGGCCAGTTCCACCCATCCGCCCGCGACTTCTACCTGGGCGTGCTGGAACACCTTCGCGACCAAGGCGCCCAGGCCGCGATTCTGGGCTGCACCGAGATTGGCCTGCTGCTCGAAGGCGTACAAAGCCCGCTGCCATTGGTGGATAGCACTGAAGAGCATGTGGCGATGGGGTTGGGGTGGTTGTTGGGGCGTTGATGGAGGTTTTGATCAATTCGTCTGCGGGGGAATGTGCGCTGAGTCATGAACCGCGCGCTCGATTGAGTTTCACTGCGTGATCGAGCGGTATATGAAGAGGCTGCACATTCCTCAAGGCCTTCCTCTAAGCCCACGGCATTCAGTGAGTTTCGAGGGAATTGAAGTCCGTTTTTTATCCCAAAGACCCCCCCATTCGCACAGCTAGCCGCAGGCCTCAACCCCGCATAGCTTCCCGCTCAGGGAGTTTTTTTCGTTCATCTCAAACCCGTCGCTCCCTGCCCATTCATTGTCAGGGAGTCGCCCATGATCAGTCAGATTCAGGCCGCCGTTGCCGCTGTCATATCCAGCAAAACGGCTGCCCCCACAACGGTCGAAAAGGGTGATCAGCCCGCTGTGGATAAAACCGGGAAGCAGGCCGAAGACAAGGCGAGCTTTTCCACGTTGGCCGGTCAGCTCAACGAAAGCGCCGCACGTGCGGCCAAGCGCGATGCTGGGATGACCTTTGAGGAGCTGGGCCAGTACGGACGCAGCCGGATCAAGGAGTTCACCCAGGAAACGCCCAAGGCCAACAGCGGCACTCGGGCCATGGAGGTGCCGAACACCAACGACCCTGAATTGCTGGATCGCGCGCGTGCCGCCTCTGCGTACGTCACGCGGACGCTTGCCGGGGATAAGAACGCCATCAGTCCGTTCGAGAAGCTGTCTCGCGAACAACTGAACCACATCGCCTACGACGACAGCGGCGCCTTCACCCTCAATGAACGACGGGCCGCCTGGCAGGGCGTGCAGAAAATGGACGATGCCTGGCGCAAGGTAGCCATCCCGCAAGGTGATTTGGAGCAGATCCGCACGGGCAAGGCGACGAAGTTCTACAGCGAGGCACTGAGCTACTTCAAATCGCTGCCTGCCATCGAAAAAGCTGTGGACTACCCCAAGGACGCCCAAGCCATCCTTGAGTCGCGCATCAAGGACGACAAGACGCTGCCGAGTTTTCCGGGCTTCGTCAGTCGGCCACGGGGCGATCGCCAATTCCCCCTCTACGACGTTCGCGCCGGCATCGTCGATACCCAGAAAGGCAAGAGCGAACCCAACGGCTCTGGCCCCAGAACGAAGTTCAGCCCCAGAACCTCGCCGACGCCGGTGTCGTGGAATGAGCGATGGGCGAGGAAGGAAGCGGCTGCGGCCAAAGCCGTCAGCACAACGCAGGCAACCGCCCCGACAACGCAGGCCCCTGCGGCTGCGGATGCGGCGGTTAAGACTGATGCGGCGAATGGCGCTAAGTCACGAGTCTGACTCCATATCGCAATTTGCGATATTTCATCCGATACGCTAAATTCTCTATCGCAAAATGCGATGTGGATGATCAGATGCGTGTCATTACGGAAAAGCGGATTTGGGAGGCTAAAGACAGATGGCCGCATTCAGCTACAGCACTGGACGCATGGTACCGATTGATAAAGGTCTGCAGGCCTTCGGATTTTGCGGCCATGAAGGCGATATTTCCCGCCACTGACAAAGTGGGGCCCTTTCATGTGTTCGATATCGGAGGCAACAAGATAAGGCTCATCGCCTCGGTGAATTATTCCGCGCAACGGCTCTACATCAAACATGTGCTGGACCATCGCGAATACGACAAAGGCAAATGGAAGGGGTAAGTCAATGAGTGTGCTTATCGAACGGGCAACAGAGCACTGGCACCACGTGGCGCCCTTGCTGAACAAGCCGGAAACAGAGGACGAGTACGACTTGCTGGTCAACGGGCTGGATGAGTTGCTGGACATCATTGGTGAGGATGAGGGGCACCCGCTCAATCGTCTGGCCATTCTGATCGGCGATGTGATTGAGGCCTACGACCATGAGCATCGCCCGATGCCCGTTGTGTCAGGCGCTGAGACCCTGCGCTATCTGATGCGCGAGCACGGCATGAGTCAGAGTGACCTTCCCGAGGTGGGGACTCAGTCGGTCATCTCCGAAATCCTCTCGGGCAAGCGTCAACTCAATCTGCGCCAGGTGCGTCAGTTGGCGGAGCGATTCGGTGTGCCGGTCGAGGTCTTCATCTGACCTCGACGCGCAGCCCCTCAAGACGAACAACTGATCTCCAGGTGCTTGCCCCAATCCGGTGGCCGCTGTGCATAACTTTCCATCCCCTCCTGCGCTTCAAATGGCTTGCACAACACCCGATGCAAGCGCCTCACCTCACTGTAGTCGCCTTGCTCGGCGGCTTCGATGGCGCGTTGGGCGAGGTAGTTGCGCAGGATGTAGAGCGGGTTGACCGCGTGCATGCGCGTGCGGCGTTCGTCCTGAGAGGTTTGCGGCTCGCGGGCGATGCGGGCTTGGTAGGTGTCGGCCCAGGCGTCGAAGCCGAGCCTGTCGACGAAGTCGTCGCGCAGGTGGCGCACGGCGATGTCGGCTGAGTCTTCGCCCAGGCGGCGGAAGAACAGGCTGTAGTCCACGCCGCTGTTCTGCATCAATTGCAGCAGGCGGGCGATGAGGTCGGCGTCGTCGTCTTCGGCGGTGGTCACGCCCAGGCGGCGACGCATCAGGTCCAGGTAGTGGGCCTGATACAGCGGCAGGAACATCCCCAGTGCTTCGCGCAGCGGTTCAACCTCGACGAAGGGCGTCAGGGCCTGGGCCAGGGCGCTGAGGTTCCACTGGCCGATGGGCACCTGATTGCTGAAGGAGTAGCGGCCTTCGTGGTCGGAGTGGTTGCAGACGAAGTGTTGGTCGAAATCGTCGAGGAAGGCGAACGGGCCGAAGTCGAAGGTGATGCCCAGAATCGACATGTTGTCGGTGTTCATCACGCCGTGACAGAAGCCGTAGGCCTGCCATTTGGCGATCAGCTCGGCCTGGCGCTCGACGATGACGCGGAACATCGCCAAATACGGCTCGGGCTGCTCCAGGCATTCGGCGTAGTGCAGCGACAGTACGTGATCGGCCAGCTGTTTCAGCGCGTCGTGCTGCTGGGTGTAGAAGAAATATTCGAAGCTGCCGAAGCGCACATGGCTTTGGGCCAGGCGCAGCACCATCGCCGCGCGCTCCTGGGTTTCGCGCCACACCGGGGTGGTCGAGCCGATCACGCAGCCTGCGCGACTGGTCGCAATGCCCAGCGCGTGCAGCGCTTCGGACGCCAGAAACTCACGAATCGAAGAACGCAGCACCGCCCGGCCATCACCCATGCGTGAGTACGGCGTCTGGCCGGCGCCCTTGAGGTGCAGGTCCCAATGCTCGCCGGCGTCGTTGTAGACCTCGCCCAGTAGCAGGCCACGACCATCGCCCAGGCGCGGGTTGTACGAACCGAATTGATGCCCCGAATAGACCATCGCCCGAGGATCGGCCTCAGCCCACAACTTGTGGCCGCTGAACAGCTCGGCGAACACCGGCTCTTCGGCCTGCGCGGGGTCCAGGTCCAGCAACGCCAAGGCGCCATCGCTGGCGACCACAAGACGTGGTTCGGCGATGGGCTCGGGCAATACGGACGTGGAAAACGCGTCACCCAGGCGGGCGAAGCGGTTGTCGAAGGTCAGTTCGTCGAGGGCTTTCACAAGACAGCTCCAGCAGAATGTCCGAGCATTCTGCTGGGAATCAGGCTGTCAGTCGAGCTTGGCTTCTGGCGGCTCTGGCACGTCTTTGGGGGCCGCAGGCACGACGGTGCTGGGGGCAGGCGCCGCGAGGGCCTTCTGCTCGGGTTCGACCGGCACCATCTTGTACTCCTGCCCCTGCATGTTCTTGAGGTACACCTCCATCTGCCGGAACGAGATGTTGATGTGCTGCTTCTTGAACTCCTTGTTGATGAACCGGTTGATCTCGTCGAGCACCGGGTTGCGGTCGCCCAGATCACGCACGTGCATGCGCAGCTCATGGTCCAGCGTGCTTTCGCCGAAGTTCAGGAAGTAGACGATCGGCTCGGGTTC
>CAURWS010000182.1:0-6949 GCA_963528485.1 uncultured Pseudomonas sp.
CATGAATGCTGATCGACACTTGATCGTCGAAGGCGTTGCTGACCTGATGAATATCGTTGCTGCGCGGCGACAGGGCTTCGACGTGGCCGGGCACAAGGCGAATGGCCGGCCCTTCCTGTTCCAGCCGACCGTCGGCGCTGCGGGCAAAGCCCTGAGAGTACTCGGCGCCGCGCAACATGCCGATTAGCCCCCACACGCGGTGGTCGTGAATCGGCGTACTCTGGCCCGGCCCCCAGACAAAACTGACGATGGAGAAGCGCTGGCGGGAATCGGCATGCAGCAGAAATTGCTGGTAGCGGGTCGGGTCAGGCACGGCGAATTCGTCCGGCAACCAGTCGTCGAATTGCACCAGTTGCCCCAGCAGCTTGCCACCGCGATGTAGCAGATCGCCTTCGCGGGGATTGCTGTCGATCAACTCGGCCAGTGCGCCAATGAATTCCCGCAGGCGTTCGGGGTGTCGGGGGTGAGTCATGTGGGCTCCACGGCAGGTTCGGTTAGCCAATATAAGCATAATGCGGCGGCTTAATATGCTATTTATTGATGATTAGGTTATAACGAAAAAGCATTTGATATCCGCCAGGCAGGTTGCCGGGGTATCCAGACGAGGCGTTTGGAATTATGCTTTTTGCCTATCTTGTCCCTCTTTTTCCATGTGCGTACCGAATGAAAATTGATGATATCGATGCCTTTGTTGCGGTGATTCGCTGCCAGTCCATCAGCCACGCCGCCGAGTCCCTTGACCTCACCCAGCCGGCCATCACCCGCCGCGTGCAGAACTTCGAGCAGGCCTTGGGCGTTGAGCTGTTCGACCGCAATACCAAGCCTCTCAAGCCGACCGCCATGGGCACTCAGGTGTATCAGAAATGCCTGGCCATCCTGCGGGAAATGGATTCACTGCGCGAGCTGGTGGCCAGCGACACCCCGCCCAGCGGCCTGTTGCGTCTGGGCGTGCCGCAGACCATCGGTGATGTCGTGCTGCTGGATGCGCTGAAACACATGCGCGGCCAATTTCCTGACCTGCGCGCACAAGTGGTGACAGGGTGGGGCAGTCATCTGATCGGCAAGATCGAGAACGGCGAGCTCGACGCTGCGGCCGCGCTCTTCCCGGCGGGCAAGATTTTTCCGGACGCCATCGTCGGTGAATCCATCGGCAAGATGGAGCTGGTGGTGGTCTGCGCCAGAAGTCAGCTGCCGAAAAAACCGGTGAAGCTGGCCGACTGCTACGAGCAGGGCTTCGTGCTCAACCCCGACGGCTGCGGTTTTCGCGCGGGTTTACAACGCACCTTGGCCGATCAGGGCTTGAGCCTGAAGGTCAACCTGGAAACCTTCGGCACCGAACTGCAACTGGGTCTGGTGGCTGATGGCATGGGCTTCGGGCTGGTGCCGCGTCCGTTATTGGAGCGCAGCATTCATCGCGATGCGCTGGCCGTCATGCCGCTCAAGGACTTCAAACCGGTGCTGGATCTGTGGCTGATGTACCCGCGTTTCCTCGGCAATCTGCAGGCGCCGGTGAGCCTGTTCGGGCGTCTGGTGGCCGATGCCTTGAAGCAGGCGCGCGAGGCGGCGTGAGCCGATGGGGCTGATAATAAAAAATATCGATAATTAGCTTAGAAGAAAATGTGATTTTTAAACGTCTGCCTGCGCGCTTAGGCTCCCTCGACACGCCTATTCCAGACCCACAGGGAGTCATGCATGTGCAACGTCAGTCCTTTGCCCGTCCATTCCGGTTCAACCAACGTACGCGACCGGGTCAGCCCCGAAGAGTGGGAGGTGCGGGTCAAGCTCGCGGCGGCCTATCGACTTGCCGCGCTCAAGCGCTGGACCGACCACATCTACACGCACTTTTCGGCGCGGGTGCCAGGGCCTGACGAGCACTTCCTGATCAACCCCTTCGGCCTGCTGTTCGACGAAATCACCGCGTCGAATCTGGTCAAGGTCGACATCGACGGCACCCTCGTCGATGACCCGACCGGCCTTGGCATCAATAACGCAGGCTACGTTATCCACAGCGCCATTCACGCGGCGCGACCCGATCTGCAAGCCGTGTTGCACACCCACACCCGCGACGGCATTGCTGTTTCTGCGCAAAAAAATGGCTTGCTGCTGATCTCCCAGCACTCGCTGGCGTTCTCCGGGCGCGTGGCCTATCACGGTTATGAGGGCATTGCCCAGGACCTGGGCGAGCGCGAGCGGCTGGTGGCGGACCTCGGCGACAAGAGCGTGATGATCCTGCGCAATCATGGCTTGCTCACGGCGGGCGTGAGTGTCGAGCACGCGTTCAAGCAGCTGCACAACCTGGAATACGCCTGCAACATCCAGATCGCCGCGCAGGCAGCGGGCAACGCCGAGCTGATTTTCCCGCCAGAGGAGGTGGTGAAGAAGGTCGAGGAACAGGCCAGGGTGTTTCAGGACGGCAACGGACCGGGCGTCGCGCGGCATTGGAATGCGTTGATCCGCGAGCTGGATCGGCATGGGACGGCTTATAAGGAGTAGTGCGCGCGGTGGGCCGTCAGATCGCGATCCCGCTTCTGCCCGGAGGGCGTAGGAGCAAGGTGGAGCGCCACCCCGGTACTCCTAGGCCCTTCGGACAGAATCAAAAGCAACGACGCAATCGTTACGCCACCTTTTCCTGCTTCTCCCGCTCGCGCTTGGCCACCAGCTCACGGGTCAGCGGGATCAGTTTCTTGCCGTAATCAATGGCATCTTCCAGCGGGTCGAAACCGCGAATCAGGAAAGTGGTAATCCCCAGGTCGTAATAATCCAGCAGCGCCTCGGCGACCTGTTCGGCGGTGCCCACCAGTGAAGTCGAGTTGCCCTTGGCGCCCAGCAGCCCGGCAATCCCGGTCCACAGCCGTTTATCCAGGCGCGCTCCCTGCGCGGCGGCGGCGAGCAGACGCTTGGAGCCTTCGTTGGCCGGCTCACGACGCTGAATGCCATTCGCCTGCGCCAGTGCTTTCGCCCGCTGTAGAATACTGTCCGCCCGCGCCCAGGCCTTTTCTTCGGTCTCGGCCAGAATCGGCCGCAGCGACAGGCTGAAACGGACGGTTCGGCCGTGCTTCGCGGCTTCGGCGCGCACCTGTTTGACGATATCCCTGACCTGCTCGTAGGTTTCGCCCCACAGGGCATACACATCGGCGTGTTTGCCTGCGACCTCAACGGCGGCTTGGGAAGCGCCGCCGAAGTACAACGGGATGTGTGGCTGTTGAGGGGATTTCACCTGCGAATGTGCGCCTTCGAACTGGTAATACTTGCCGTGATGGTCGAAGGGCTTTTCTGCGGTCCATTCCTGGCGCACCACACTCAGGTATTCATCGGTGCGCGCATAACGCTCGTCTTTGCCGATGAAACTGCCGTCTGCGCGCAGCTCCTGATCGTCGCCCCCGGTAATGATGTGAATCGCCGTGCGCCCGCCGTTGAACACATCCAGCGTCGCGAACTGTCGCGCAGCAACGGTAGGCGAAATGAAGCCGGGCCGGTGAGCGATCAGAAACTTCAGCCTGGTCGTGACGCTGGCGGCGTAGGACGCGATGAACGCGCTGTCCGGGCTGTTGGAGTGATAGGCCACCAGAGCGCGGTCGAAGCCCGCGTCCTCATGGGCGCGCGCGACCTTTTCCACGTAGTCAGGCTGAACCGTCTGACCGCTGCGAGGGTGGATTTCCGAAAAGGGCTGGGTGGCGATGTAACCGATGAATTCAACGCTCATGGGCAATTCCTTTGGGTTGTCACAACTGTCGGGTGTCGGACGCAGGTGTCCGCGCGAGGCCAGTGAGCAACATAGGGGGGTGCGACGAGCGTGTGAAATTCGATTTGGCGCTAAGCTAATTATAAAAATAATGCATTTATAGAATGATAAAAATCAAAAAAGCTGAGTATTAGCTTATTTCCATTTGTCATTTCACCCCGCTTTTTTATGCGCTTAGGATGACGCCCACGCTTGGAATGGCCTCGCCGTTTCTTTTCTAACAGGTCTCGCAAGGATGTCGTTGCATGGGGTTTATCTGTCACAGGCTGGCGCACAAAAGTGCTGCGCTGCTGTTGTCGTTCGCGGTGCTGTTGCTGGCAGGATGCGGGGATGAGGGGCACAAACAGGCGGCTGTTTCCGCTGCGGTGGACTGGTCGAAGGTCAAGCTGATCCTCGGTGATCAGGCCAAGGGATTGCGAACGGTGGTCGACGCCTCGAAGGCCTTCGAGGGAACTCCATATCAGGTGGAATGGGCGAACTTTCAGGGCGCTGCCCCGTTGTTCGAAGCCCTGCGAGCAGGCGCCGTGGATCTCGCTCCCGCCGGTGACACCCCGGTTCTGGCAGCAGCCACCGGTGGCACGCCGTTGCGCATTGTTGCGGTGCGCCGCGGGCAGTCGCGCAGCATCGGGATTCTGGTGCCGCCTGATTCCGACATCAAAACCGTTGCCGATCTCAAGGGGCGCAGCGTGTCGATCTCGTCGGCTCGCGGCAGCATCTCGCAATACCTGCTGATTCGTGCGCTGGAGAATGCCGGGGTCAAGGAGTCCGACGTCAACATCGGCTTCGTCATGCCCACCGACGCGCTGTCGGCCTTTCATGCCGGCAAGATCGACGCCTGGGCCACCTTCGGGATTTATCAGGCGTTCGCTGAAGAAAACGGTGCGCGGCTGTTGCTGAGCGGGGAGGGCATCAACACCGGGCTGACGTTTATCACCGCGTCAGATAACGCGCTGGCGGACAAGGTCAAGCGCCAGGCACTCAATGATGTGTTGCAGCGTTTGGCTAAGGCGTTCGAATGGGCCAAGGCCAACCCTGAGCAGTACGCGCAGGTTTTCTCCAGCGCCAATAACGTGCCGCTGCCGGTGTCCCAGCGGTTGCAGAGTTGGGGAGTGGAGTCGTTGCAGCCGGTCGAACCTTCGGACATCACCGCATTGCAGGGGGTCGATGATCTGTTCGTGGCGAAGAAGATTTTCCCGCAGCCGGTGCAGGTGTCCGGGCTGGTGGATCGGGAGGTTTTTCCGAGTGCCCATGGGGTGTTGCTGAAATAAACGCATAACCTGTAGGAGGGCGCTTGCCCGCCATCGCGGGCAAGCGCGCTCCTACTAAGCAGTGGACGGGTGGCTTAGTGCCGCGAACCGTCCTGCCCCATCGCCAGCAGCTGCTTTTCCTGATCCCAGTCGAACGGTTCGTCGTTCTCTTGCGCTTCGAAGCGGCGCTCTTCCAGCGAGGTGTACATGTCGATTTCTTCGTCGGGCATGTAATGCAGGCAGTCGCCGCCGAAGAACCACAGCAGGTCGCGTGGCACCAAGTGGGCAATTTGCGGGTAGCGCTGGATCACCTGGCACAGCAGGTCCTGGCCCAGGTATTGGCTCTCGATCGGTTCGACCGGCAGCAGGCCGAGCAATTCGTCATAACGTTCGATGAACAGCGCATGACTTTCTTCGGGAACCTGTTCGGCGTCACCGAGCGCGACCAGAATGCCGCGCAGGTGCGTCAGCAGGTTGAGAGTGCGGTCGAGATTGGCGTCGGCCATGATGAAGTCCTCAGAGACAAAAACAGGCGCGGGAGTATAGATCCCTGAACAGGTGACCGATACCCCAATGAGGACAGGCCGACGCCCGGGATCAGTTCAATGCCATAAACCGGCCAGGTAGCGATGGCCCGCCTCGGTCAGGGCCAGATGGGCATAGGTGTTGGCTGGATTGGGCTTGTGCGTGACGAAGCCGATGAGCAGAAGGGTTTGCAGGGTCAGGGTGGGTTTGCCGCTTTGAACGTCCTCCCCCGAGGCGATTTCAGCAAGCAGGCAGCGATGGGTCATGCGTTGGTCGATCATGATGCTTCCCCTTGGTGTTTTCTTGTTGTTACCGGGGAGTGTAGGACAAGGTTCGAGGATGCGCAGGTTGGAGCGTTGGATGACACGGATTTGCTTTGGGTTCTGGCCGGAGGCCGTAGGAGCTGCCGGGGTGGCGTCCCACCTTGCCAGCGATCTGCCGGGAACCGGCAGTAAAACCAGGCAATGCGATTGGTCGGACACACCGCATCTACCGACTCTACTACCGCTTCGCGGCAGATCGCGTGCAAGCAGGGCTCCTATGGCCTCCGGCCAGAATCAAAAACGGGGTTAGCGGATTTTCCCTTCAGAGGCCTTCAGTTCCTCCTTATCAAAATCATCCACATCAATCACCTTGCGCCGCGCCGCTTCTGCCTCGCGCAGTTTCTGCGCCTCAGCCGGTTGCAACACGCCGGCGTTCAGCGCGGCATCGATCACGTGCTCGCCACCCGCCGCCTTGACCTGACCGCTCTTGAGCCCCTGATGCAGCTTGCCGTGCAGCGTTTTCGCGCCGCTCAAAAGGTCTGCGGCATGTTGCAGTGCGCCGACCGGATCGCTTTCCGACGTCGGGCGGTAGCAACCGGCGAGCACCGATTCCAGCGCCGGATCGCCCTTGGCACGACCGATGATGGCAGCCACTTCGGCATCCAGCGCATCCGACGGCCCCTTGTGACGACGCCCCAGCGGGAAAACGATCACGCGCAGCAGCCCGCCGAGAATCCGGTTGGGGAAGTTGCTCAGCAGCTCATCCAGGGCGCGCTCCGATTCGCCGAGGGCTTCTTCCATCGACCAACGAAACAGCGGCGCCAGCGCTTCGGGGTAATCCAGATCGTGATAGCGCTTGAGCGCCGCCGAGGCCAGGTACATGTGGCTCAGCACATCGCCCAGTCGCGCCGACAGACGCTCGCGGCGTTTCAGCTCGCCGCCCAGCAGCATCATGCTCAGGTCGGCGAGCATGGCGAACGCTGCCGCCTGACGATTGAGCGCGCGGAAATAACCCTGGCTCAGGCGATCTCCCGGCATGCTCTCGAAATGCCCGAAGCCCAGATTGAGCACCAGCGTGCTGGCCGCGTTACGCACCGCGAAGCCGATGTGTTGCAGCAGCAGGTCATCGAATTCCTTCACCGCCTGGTCACGATCCTCACGTCCGGCGAGGG
>CAURWS010000183.1:0-6936 GCA_963528485.1 uncultured Pseudomonas sp.
AATGGCCTTCAGATGATGGGTGAAACATTCGGCCAGCCAGCGCGCGGCAGGCCCCAGCGGTTCGTCGCGACGCCAGACCATTTCCACCACCAACGCAGGCGGCGTCCATTCGCTGCTCAGCTCGATCATCTGGTTCTGATAGGCCGGGTACTGCACCACATGACGCGGCAGCCACGCCCAGCCGAGGCCGCGCATCAGCAGCTCGGCCATTACGTAAAAGCTGTCGGCCCGCCAGACCTGCGGGCTCAGTTGTTCGCCTCCGGGGTAACCACTTTGCTGGGGGGCGATGAGCAGTTGGCGGTGCCGGGCCAGTTGCTGACGAGTCACCACGGGCTCGCGGGCCAGCGGATGATTGGTCGCGCAAACGGTGACCATCTCAACACTGCCCAGCACGCGACGCTCCAGCGCCTGAGGCATTTGCTCGTGATGGAACAACAGGCCCAGATCCGCTCGGCGCTCCACCAGCTTGCGCGCCACGTCGCCCTGCGCCCCGCTGGCCAGCTGCACTTCAACGGTTGGGAAACGCTGATCCAGCTTGTCCAGGCTGTCGAGCACCGGTTGATAGGGCATCGCTTCGTCATGTGCCAATCGCAGACGCGCTTCCTGCCCGCGCATCAGGGCCAGCGCGCGCCCTTCCAGCCGGTCGCATTGGCGCAACAACTCCCGCGCCTCTTCAAGCAGCGCCGTACCTGCTTCGGTCAAACGCGGCTGACGCCCGCTGCTGCGATCGAACAGGCTCACGCCCAGATCGGTTTCCAGCATCGCAATGGCGCTGCTGACCGCCGACTGCGCACGCCGGGATTCCCGCGCCACTGCGGAAAACGAACGATGTTCGGCCACACTGACGAACAGCCGGATCTGCTCAAGGTTCCATTCCATGACACGCCAACCTATCAGCAAGAGAGATAGGTAATGACTTTACCCCATCTGCACACTCTCTAGAATCGCCTTCATTGAAGACAGTCTGCGCCAAGAGGGTTATCACCATGTCTGCCTACTACCTGCTCGCCATCGCCATCTGCGCCGAAGTCATCGGCACCGTTTCCATGAAGGCCGTCAAAGGCCTGAGCACGCCCCTGCCCTTGCTGCTGGTGATCGTCGGCTATGCAGTGGCCTTCTGGATGCTGACGCTGGTGGTACGCACGATTCCGGTGGGCGTGGCCTACGCCGTCTGGGCCGGCATGGGCATCGTCATGGTGAGCATCGCCGCGCTGTTTATCTACGGCCAGAAGCTCGACCTGCCAGCCATCGGCGGCATGGCCATGATTGTCGCAGGCGTGGTGGTGATCCAGCTGTTCTCGAAAACGGCGGGTCATTAAGGGGGCCATACAAAAGCGGCTTCCCTTATAATGGCGAGATTCGTTTCGCCATCTGAGGTCTCCATGCCATCTGCTATTTCCACTGACGTCCTGATTGTCGGCGCGGGCGTTGCCGGTCTCTGGCTCAATGCGCGTCTGCGTCGGCAGGGTTTCTCGACGATCGTGGTGGAAAGCGCCAGCCTGGGTGGCGGGCAGACCGTCAAATCCCAAGGCATCATTCACGGCGGCGCCAAATATGCGCTGCACGGCGCGCTGTCCGGCGCCTCCGAGGCCATCGCCGACATGCCGCGCCGCTGGCGTGAAGCCCTGGCGGGCAAGGGCGAGCTGAACCTCTCCGGCGTGCGTCTACTGTCCGAAGCGCATTACCTGTGGTCGCCGGGCACCCTCGCCGGCAACCTCACCAGTTTCTTCGCCAGCAAAGCGGTGCGCGGGCGTGTCGATCAGGTCAAAGGCAGCGACTTGCCGCCTGCCCTGCAAGACCCGCGCTTCAAGGGCAAGGTCTATCGCCTGGCAGAATTGGTGATCGACGTGCCGAGCCTGATCGAGAAACTGGCGGAGCTGGCAGGCGACAGTCTGCTGGCGGGCGAGAAGATCGAGCCGCTGCTGCACGAAGGCGAGCTGGTCGGCTTGCGCGTCGACGGTCGCGACATCCATGCCCAACGCGTAGTGCTGAGCGCGGGTGGCGGCACCGCTGACCTGCTCAAGACACTCAACGTCAGCCATCCGGCCATGCAGCGTCGTCCGTTGCACATGGTCATGGTCAAGGGCCCGACGCTGAAGCCTTTGTACGCCCATTGCCTGGGCGGCGGTCCCAAGCCGCGCATCACTGTGACCACTCATCCGGCCGCCGACGGCCAGTGGGTGTGGTACCTGGGCGGCGATATTTCCGAGGCCGAAGGCGTGGCCCGCGAGCCTGCCGAGCAGATCGCGGCGGCTAAAAAAGAGCTGTCACAACTGCTGCCATGGGTCGACCTGAGTCAGGCGCAATTCGCCACGATGCGCGTTGATCGTGCCGAGCCCCAGCAGAGCGGCCTGGTGCGCCCGGACAACGCATTTCTGGATGTGCAAGGTCGCCTGATGGTGGGCTGGCCGACCAAGCTGGCCCTGGCGCCGGACTTCGCTGATCGCGTATTGGCATCGCTGTCGCGGGACGACATCCACCCGATCCCGCAACCCGCTTGCCCCGGCCTGCCCCGCCCGCCCATGGCCAAACCGGTCTGGGACGTGTTGCTGCCATGAAAACCCTGCACGATCTGCATCGACCTCTGGGCAATCTGGGCATCGACGTTTCCCCGATTGGTCTGGGCACCGTCAAGCTGGGCCGCGATCAGGGCGTCAAATACCCCAACGGCTTCACCATCCCCGATAACGAAGAGGCGCGCATGCTGCTCAAGCTGGCGCGGGATCTGGGCATCAACCTGATCGACACCGCGCCCGCCTATGGCCGCAGCGAAGAGCGCCTCGGCCCGCTGTTGCGCGGCCAGCGTCAGGACTGGGTGATTGTCAGCAAGGTCGGCGAAGAGTTCGAGGCGGGTCAGTCACGTCATGACTTCAGCGCCGTTCACACGCGGATGTCGGTGGAGCGCAGCCTGAAACGTCTGGAAACGGATTTCATCGATCTGGTCCTGGTGCACTCCGACGGCAACGATCTGCACGTGCTGAATGATTGCGAGGTGTATCAGACCCTTGCCGAACTCAAGGGCGAGGGCAAGATTCGTGGCTTCGGCTTCTCGGGCAAGACTGTCGAGGGCGGGCTGCAGGCCTTGCAGGACGGCGACTGCGCCATGGTCACCTACAACCTAAATGAGCAGGGCGAAAAGCCGGTGCTCGACTACGCTGCTGCACACGGCAAAGGCATTCTGATCAAGAAAGCGCTGGCCAGCGGGCACGTTTGCCTGAGCCCCGGCGTCGATCCGGTGCAGGCCAGTTTCGAGTTGCTGTTTGGGCACCCCGGCGTGACCGGTGCTATTGTCGGAACGATCAATCCACTGCACCTGTCCCACAACGTGGCCACTGCCGCTGCTGCCGTGCTCAATAATCAGCCTCGTCGTCAGCGCTGATGACACGCGGCCGACCCCAACGCAAGAAGGAGCCGATATGCCGCGAACGCTGATCCGCAAGAACCCCAGCAACTTCAAGACCCTGCCGCTGTTCGTCGAAGCCACTCCCGAAGGCCTGAGTTACCAGAGCGTCGGGATGCCGCTCAACTTTTCCCAGACCCTGCAACGCCGTCGCAAGATCGAGGTAGAGAGCAGCGATCGCTTTTCCACGGAGCTGGCGAACCTGGGCGTGTCGGTGCGTTTGACCCTCAACTGGCAGAACCGCGATTACTGGGTGCTGGTGCGTCAACGTCGCCAGGATCGCGGCGATGTGGTGCTGAAACTGATTTCCGGCTACGTCCCCGCCCACGAGCTGAACCTGCCGCTGCTGACAGCGATTCAGGAAGTGGCCGAGGAGTGCCTGATCGAAACCCCGCAAGGCTGGCTCAGCGGGCGCTTCAACGACACCTGGCTGCCTGCGCCCTATGCTGCCGCCCTGCATTACCGTGAGGCCATGCCCTTTCGCCTGAGCCCGCTGTCCGGCGCGGCTCGCCCGGTACGCTGCGGCAGCCTGAACCTGATCGAACGGCCGCGTGCCTATGTTCACTTGCCGACTGCGTCGTTGCAGCTGATCTACGACATGCGCCTGGAAGTACCAAAAGAGGCACGCCCTTTGAGCCTGTTTCACGTCGACGAGAGTCTGGAAAACGATCAACTGGTCGCCCGGCTCAATCGCAGCAAGCCCGACCTTTACCTGATGCCGCTGGAAAACGGCTCGCCGCTGCCCGAGCTGTATACCCTCAAGAACGACAAGCTGTCACCGGCAGGCACACGGGGGCTTTATCTGGCGGAGAGCTTCGCGGCGCAGGAAGGCTGGGTGGTGCGCGAGGAGCGGATTCGCTGGAAGGACTGGCTGCTGCAGCAAGGCATGGTGCCGCCGAAAGCGAAGAAGACCGGAATCAAGCGCCGGTTGAAGGTGGGGGCCAAACAGCTGCTGCGCATGGCGCGTCAGAAACTGCATAAATCGTAAGGCGTTAAAAACACGAATCACAGTTGTGGGAGCCGGCTTGCTGGCGCCCACAGAGTGAACTTACGACTGAATCACTGCCCGCGAATCTTCTCGACAATGGCCGTGGTCGAGCTGTTTTCCACCAGCCCCAACACCCGCACTTCGCCGCCGTAGGCCTGGACAATCGGCGCGCCGACCACCTGATCCACGCTGTAATCGCCACCTTTGACCAGCACGTCCGGCTTGACGTGGGTCAGCAGGTTTTCAGGGGTCCCTTCCGGGAAGCTGATTACCCAGTCCACCGCACCCAACCCCGCTAGCACCGCCATGCGACGGTCGACGCTGTTGATTGGACGGCCTGGGCCCTTGAGACGGCTGACAGACGCGTCGTCGTTGACCGCAACGATCAGACGATCACCCTGGGCACGCGCCTGCTCCAGATAGGTAACGTGGCCGGCATGCAGGATGTCGAAGCAGCCGTTGGTGAAGACGATTTTCTCGTTGTGCGCACGGGCGTCGTCGATAGCCAGCAGCAGCTGGTCGAGGCTCAACACGCCTCGCTCGGAACCTTCGGCCCGTTGAATGGCACGACGCAGTTCAGGCGCGCTGATCGCCGCCGTACCCAGCTTGCCGACAACGATACCGGCGGCGAGGTTGGCCAGCGCCACGGCATGAGGCAGTTCTTCGCCTGCCGCAATGGCTGCCGCCAGGGTAGAAATCACGGTATCGCCAGCGCCGGTCACGTCGAACACTTCACGAGCACGCGCAGGCAGGTGCAGCGCCTGTTGCTCAGGGCGCAGCAAGGTCATGCCGTGCTCGCCACGGGTCACCAGCAGCGCACCGAGTTCCAGCTCGGCCATGAGCTTCGCGCCCTTGGCGACCAGCTCGGCTTCATCGACACAATGGCCGACGATGGCTTCGAATTCGCTGAGGTTCGGGGTAATCAGGCTGGCACCGCGATAGATCGCGAAGTCCTTGCCCTTGGGATCGGCCAGCACCGGAATGCCGCGGTCACGAGCGGCTTTGATCAGCGCCTGATGGTTCTTCAGCGCGCCTTTGCCGTAGTCGGAAAGCACCAGCACCTTGACGCCTTCGAGCAGCGCGTCGACTTCAGAGCTCAGGGCCAGGGCGTCGGTGGCGAACGGCTCTTCGAAATCGATACGCAGCAGTTGCTGGTGGCGGCTCATGACCCGCAGTTTGACGATGGTCGGCTGATGCGCGATGCGCTGGAAACGGGCGGTCACGCCTGCGGCCTTGAGGCTGTTGCTCAGGCTCTCGGCGGCTTCGTCCTCACCGGTAACGCCGACCAGCGACGCCTTGGCGCCCAGGGCTGCAATGTTCAACGCCACGTTCGCGGCGCCGCCCGGACGGTCTTCGATCTGATCGACCTTGACCACCGGCACCGGGGCTTCAGGGGAAATCCTTGAGGTACCGCCATGCCAATAGCGGTCGAGCATGACGTCGCCCACCACGAGAACTGGTGCCTGATCGAAACGCGGCATGGACAACTTCATCGAACAACCCGTAACTAAGAATGAACAGGGGCGGAATCTTAGCACAGGGTTTGCGAAGGCTTGAGGCCTTGGGGAAAAGTCGGTGTAACGACTCATGATAAATGACTTGTGGGAGGCGGCTTGCTGGCGAAGGCAGTGTGTCAGTCACGATGACGTTGACTGATGCACCGCTGTCGCCAGCACGCCGGCGCCCACACTTACGGATTATTCGGGTGTTACACCGCCCCGACCGGTGCCGGCTCGTCGAGCCCCATGGCGTGCAGGCGGGCGTAATAGCCATTCTGCGCCAGGAGTTCGGCGTGAGTGCCGCGCTCGACGATCCGGCCCTGATCCATCACCAGAATCAGGTCGGCACGTTCGATGGTCGACAGCCGGTGAGCGATCACCAGCGTGGTGCGGCCTTTCATCACGTGGTCCAGAGCCGCCTGGATGTGGCGCTCGGACTCGGTGTCCAGCGCCGATGTCGCTTCGTCGAGAATCAGCAGCGGCGCATTCTTCAGCAACGCCCGGGCAATCGCCAGACGCTGGCGCTGGCCGCCGGAAAGCAGCACGCCGTTCTCGCCCACCTGTGTGTCGAAGCCTTCAGGCAATTGCTCGATGAACTCCTTGGCATAGGCATCGGCCGCTGCCGCCTCGATATCGGCACGCGGCGCACCGGCCAGATCGCCGTAAGCAATGTTATTGGCGACGCTGTCGTTGAACAGGGTCACGTTCTGGTTCACCTGAGCCACGTGGCGGCGCAGGTTACGCAGGCGATAATGCTCGATCTCGACGCCATCGAGCAGGATCTGACCCGAAGTGTGGTGATAGAAGCGAGGCACCAGATTGGCCAGCGTCGACTTGCCGCTGCCCGAACGCCCCACCAGCGCGATCATCTGCCCGGGCGCTGCCGAGAAGCTGATGTCGTGCAGCACCTTGCGCTCGGTTTCCGGGTAGGTGAAATTCAGATTACGGACCTCCAGATGGCCCTCTACCCGCTCCTTTTCTACAGTGCCGGTGTCGAGCTCAGGCTCGACGTCGAGCTGTTCGAAGATGCTTTCCGCACCCGCCACACC
>CAURWS010000184.1:0-6926 GCA_963528485.1 uncultured Pseudomonas sp.
TTTTTTTTTTGCTAAGGTGACGAGCAATCGTCATAAATAGTTTTGTTGGTTGTCTGATTGATTAGGGTGCTGTTTGTCGATGACCATGATCTGGTTCGGACAGGTATCACGCGCATGCTCGCTGACATCGATGGTCTGCAGGTGGTAGGGCAGGCCGATTCGGGCGAAGAGTCCTTGAAGAAAGCCCGCGAGCTCAAACCCGACGTCGTCCTGATGGACGTGAAGATGCCAGGCATCGGCGGTCTTGAAGCCACGCGCAAAATGTTGCGCAGCCACCCCGATATCAAGGTCGTTGCCGTCACGGTGTGTGAGGAAGACCCGTTTCCCACCCGTCTGCTGCAAGCCGGCGCGGCGGGCTACATGACCAAAGGCGCGGGACTGACGGAAATGGTGCAGGCCATTCGCCTGGTGTTTGCCGGTCAACGCTACATCAGCCCGCAGATTGCCCAACAGCTGGCGCTCAAATCGTTCCAGCCGCAAACCAGCAATTCGCCGTTCGATCTCTTGTCCGAGCGGGAAATCCAGATCGCCCTGATGATTGTCGGTTGCCAGAAGGTGCAGACCATTTCCGACAAGCTTTGCCTGTCCCCCAAAACCGTGAACACTTACCGCTACCGTATCTTCGAGAAACTCTCGATCGGCAGTGACGTCGAGCTGGCCTTGCTGGCTGTGCGACACGGCATGGTCGATGCCAGCGCCTGAAATGACCCAACCGTTTGATTCCAGCGCCTTTCTTGCCACCTGCAGTGGCCGTCCCGGTGTGTATCGCATGTTCGATACCGAGGGGCGGCTTCTTTATGTGGGTAAAGCCAAGAACCTGAAAAAGCGCCTCGCCAGCTATTTCCGCAAAACCGGTCACGCGCCCAAAACCGGCGCGCTGGTGGCGCGTATCTCCCAGGTCGAAACCACCATCACCGCCAACGAAACCGAGGCGTTGTTGCTGGAGCAGACCCTGATCAAGGAGTCGCGCCCGCCTTACAACATTCTCTTGCGCGACGACAAATCCTACCCCTACGTGCATTTGTCCGACGGCGAGTTTCCGCGCCTGAGCATTCATCGCGGCGCGAAAAAGGCCAAGGGACGTTATTTCGGGCCTTATCCGAGTGCCGGGGCGATTCGCGAGAGTCTGAGCATCCTGCAGAAAGCCTTTCATGTGCGTCAGTGTGAGGACAGTTTCTACAAGAACCGCACGCGGCCGTGCCTGCAGTATCAGATCAAACGTTGCAAGGCGCCTTGCGTCAATCTGGTCGAGCCGCAGGTTTACGCCGAAGATGTGCGTCACTCAGTGATGTTTCTGGAAGGGCGCAGCAATGCCCTCAGCGACGAGCTGAATGCGCTGATGGAAAAAGCGGCGATGGCCCTCGACTTCGAGCACGCCGCCGAGCTGCGCGATCAGATTGCCCTGCTGCGGCGCGTACAGGATCAACAAAGCATGGACGGCGGCACGGGCGATGTGGATGTGGTCGCAGCGTTCGTCAACCCGGGCGGCGCGTGCGTGCATTTGATCAGCGTACGTGGCGGCCGAGTGCTGGGCAGCAAGAACTTCTTCCCGCAAGTGGGAATTGAAGAGGAGGTCGGCGAAGTGATGTCGGCCTTCCTCGCTCAATATTTCCTGGGCGGCGGCGAGCGCGAATTGCCCGGCGAGGTGATCGTCAACGTGGTCAACGAAGACTTCCCTGCATTGATCGAGGCCATCGATGCCTCCCGCGGGCGTGAAATCACCATCAGCCATCGGGTGCGCGGCACCCGTGCGCGCTGGCAGCAACTGGCCGTCACCAATGCCGAGCAGGCGCTGTCGGCGCGTTTGGCGACCCGTCAGCACGTCGCCGCCCGCTTCGAGGCGCTGGCCTAAGTGCTCACGCTCGATGAGCCGCCGCAACGTCTGGAATGCTACGACATCAGTCACTCCAGCGGCGAAGCGACCGTGGCATCCTGTGTGGTGTTCGGGCCGGAAGGGCCGATCAAGTCCGATTACCGTCGCTACAACATCGAAGGCGTGACCGCAGGTGACGACTACGCGGCCATGCACCAGGCCCTGACCCGGCGTTTCGGCAAGATCAACGATGGCGCCGGCAAGCTCCCGGACATCCTGCTGGTGGACGGCGGCAAGGGCCAGTTGAACATGGCCCGCGACGTGCTCAACGAACTCGCGGTACCGGACCTGATCCTGCTGGGCGTCGCCAAGGGCACCACCCGCAAGGCCGGTTTTGAAACCTTGTACCTGAATGACGTTGCCCACGAATTCACGCTCAAGGGCGATTCGCCCGCGCTGCATCTGATTCAGCAGATTCGCGACGAAGCCCACCGCTTTGCAATCACCGGACACCGCGCTCGCCGTGGCAAGACCCGCCGCACATCGACCCTTGAGGGCGTTGCAGGTGTCGGGCCGACACGCCGTCGTGACCTGTTGAAACACTTCGGTGGGCTGCAGGAATTGTCCCGCGCCAGCATCGAAGAAATCGCCAAAGCACCCGGAATCAGCAAAAAGCTCGCAGAGTCGATTTATGCAAGCCTGCACAGCGAGTAGAATGCCCGCTCACCTCGTAGCCAGTTGTGCCGATGAATATCCCTAATCTGATCACCGTATTACGTGTCCTGCTGATTCCGATCTTCATTCTGTTGTTCTACCTGCCGTATCACTGGAGCTACATGGCGGCCAGCACGGTATTCGCCATTGCGGCCGCCACCGACTGGCTGGACGGCTATCTGGCCCGTCGCCTAGAGCAGAGCACGCCCTTCGGCGCGTTCCTCGACCCGGTTGCTGACAAACTCATGGTGGCCGTTGCGCTGGTGCTGCTGGTGCAGGTCCACGCCAATTTCTGGCTGACGCTGCCGGCAGCGGTGATCATCGGTCGCGAGATCGTGATTTCCGCCTTGCGCGAATGGATGGCCGAACTGGGCGCCCGCGCCCAAGTGGCGGTGTCCAATCTGGGCAAATGGAAGACGGCGGCGCAGATGCTTGCGCTGGTGATCCTGCTGGCCAACCCGCCGGCGTTCACGTTCTGGGTGGTGCTGGGTTATGTGTTGCTGATGGTGGCGGCGGGGCTGACCCTGTGGTCGATGTTGCAATACCTGCGCGCGGCATGGCCTCACTTGCGCACGACCACGGAAGAAAAATAAGTATTTTTAAATCAAGGGGTTGACGGGGTCATTTGAATCTATAGAATGGCGCCCACACCAAGCGGGAATAGCTCAGTTGGTAGAGCACGACCTTGCCAAGGTCGGGGTCGCGAGTTCGAGTCTCGTTTCCCGCTCCAGTTTGTACGCATTTAGCGTTAGTGATTGGAACGTTAAGTGTTTGGGGCCGAGTAGCAAAATGGTTATGCCGCGGATTGCAAATCCGTTTACGCCGGTTCGATTCCGACCTCGGCCTCCACTATAAATGAGCTCTGTAGATCAATGATTTACAGAGCTTTTTTATTGGCGCTTGAAACACTTTTCAGATGTATTTTGAAGCGTTTCAAGCTTGCTTCACCGGGTAGGGATGTATATATTCCCAGCTCTTGTCGACATCGAAAGCCGGTTATTTACAGGCCCCGGATGAGCGACACGCAACACCGCCCTGATGGTGAAATTGGTAGACACACCGGACTTAAAATCCGTCGTCCGAAAGGATGTGCCGGTTCGACTCCGGCTCGGGGCACCAATCAAATCGAGGATTGCAGAGCTGCGATCCTCGATTCCTCCCTCTAATTCTGGTTCGCATAAAACCTGCCGGTCCGCAATTCTTCCTGTCACGCACTTACTTCTCAGTTATCACGATGGTCGTATGCCCAAGCTGATCCCTCACCTGGATGATATCGCCGTTGTCCATATCTGCCTTCGCACCCAAATTGCGAAACTGGTTTAGCTCCATGCTAATCAATGAGCGCGTTCAGCTTTCCTGCCTGCTTTGAACAGCAGACTTAGTGGTTCTCTGGAAATAGCCGCTCGTCGGAACGCTTGCACTATCAAGGAGTTGGCTACTCAATCAGGAAGCCAAAGGAAATGGAATTTATGCGACCGAAACCTATTGATTCACCAAACGCGCTCGACCTCGTCAAGGAGCTGGATGACGCGACCGAGCAGATGATGGCTATCGGCGTCGACCAAGTCGGCACCCCTCAATGGCAGGAAGCCTTCGAGCGGCAGCAGCGTGCATTCCGAGGTTGGCGGGACTACCTGTATCTCAAGGCGGACGAGAAACCGCCCGCGCGGCTGCTGAGCATCGCCTGATTGGTTTTCCCTCACCGATAAACAGACGGTGATAGAGTCCGGCTTTCGAAGCATGGAGCAGTGTTTTGCTAAGGGAAGACGATCATCTTGGGCCGGTGCTCCGGCGCGCTTTTCGCCGTGTCGACGGCGTTACCATGTACCTGTTCATCGCTGCCTGGCTACTTCGGCCAGTTTGGCAGTGGGTAGCGGGCGATTGGCAGGGCGGGGCGTTCGTTTTACTGTCCGCCATGGCGTGCCTCCTGAACCTGTTCACCTTCATTTTCATGGGGCTTTCAGGTGCTCCAGGCCTGATCACAGCAATATTCCTCGTTGTCATCAACATCCGACTTTTCTTGTGAACTGCGTGCCCGCCACACACCGGCAGTTATGTGGATGATGGGGAAGGGGGCGGATATACATGATGGCGGTGACGGCTGGAATCCGAAATGCATTCGGCGTCTTCCGGTGCCGCCGCATTCACGGCATCCGTTGGCTTTGCGGGCCTTGTAGCCGGTGGATGGAGTTGAGTACTGGCGTGTGACTGCTTCCCATGTGGCCGGCGGCCGCGATAGATCTGACTTTTTTCTCGGCGGATACCCTGCAGGTGGTCTCTTTGAGCCCTTATTTGATAGTTCTAGCGGGGTCGGATGTGAGACAGCAGCTGTAAGCAACCTGGATCGCTTTACGATACAAGTCGCCATGGCTGCGTTATGAAGAAAATCGCAATCGCGGGCTGGTCGCTCTACTTTCGATCGTACCGGTATCAGCGTTGGCTCACCGATTCAAACGCAGCCACTCATCCGCAATATCGCCCATGGTTAACCCCTCCTGGCCTTTGATCCAGGCCATGAAGGTGCGGTCGAACTTGAATGCATCGCCGCATTGCGAAGTGAGGAACCGGCGCACGTTCTGGGTGTTGCGGTAGTGCTTGTCCAGCGCCGTGGTGCGGGTGATGCGGTCTGAGTGCCAATCGAATGCCATGGTCATTCCTTGATGTCTGCCAATACCTTGGCCAAAAACGGCCCCGTGCGACTCGCCTTCACCTTCACGACCTTCTCTGGCGTACCACTGGCGACAATTTTCCCGCCCTGATCCCCCGCGCCCGGTCCGATATCGATGACCCAGTCGCTCTGCGCGACAACGCGCATTTCGTGTTCGACGACGATCACGGTGTGGCCGTTGTCGACCAGGGTGTTGAGCTGTTTGAGCAGGCGGTCGACGTCGCTGGGGTGCAGGCCCGTGGTGGGTTCGTCGAGCACGTATAGGGTGGCGCCGCGGGCGTTGCGTTGCAGTTCGGTGGCCAGTTTGATGCGTTGGGCTTCGCCGCCGGACAGTTCGGTGGCGGGTTGGCCCAGGCGCAGGTAGCCCAGGCCGATGTCGCGCAGCACGGTCAATGAGCGCAGTACGGCGGGTTGTTCAGCGAACACCTCGACGGCCTGGTCGACCGTGAGTTGCAGCACTTGGGCGATGTTCAGGCCTTGCCACTGGATCGCCAGGGTTTGCGGGTTGTAGCGCGCGCCGTGGCAAGTCGGGCAGGGCGCGTAGATGCTCGGCATGAACAGCAGCTCGACGCTGACGAAGCCTTCGCCTTCGCATTTTTCGCAGCGGCCTTTGGCGACGTTGAAGGAGAACTGGCCGGCATCAAAGCCTGCGGTATGCGCCTGCTCGGTGGCGGCGAAGAGTTTGCGCACGTTGTCGAACAGGCCTGTGTAGGTCGCAAGGTTGGAGCGCGGCGTGCGGCCGATGGGTTTCTGGTCGACCTGCACCAGGCGTTTGATCGATTCCAGGCCAGCGGCGATTCGCCCGCCCGTTAACTGCGGGGCGTCGTCTTCCAGGCTCGGCTCTTCCTGATCATTGGCCGGTGCAGGCTTACCCAGTTCGGCGCCGACCAGTTCCAGCAGCGCCTGGCTGACGAGGCTGGATTTGCCCGAACCGGAAATGCCGGTGACCGAGGTAAAGCACGCCAGCGGGAACGCCGCTGACAGGTTATTGAGGTTGTTGCGGGTGACGCCTTCCAGGCGCAGCCAGTCTTTCGGCGTGCGGCGTTGGATGCGCAGTTCACTGTGTTCGGCGAACAGGTGTTCGCGGGTTTTGGAGTCTTCGACCTGCGCCAGACCTTCGGGCGGGCCGCTGTACAGCACGTGGCCGCCGTGCTCGCCGGCCGCAGGGCCCACATCCACCAGCCAGTCGGCGCGGCGCATGGTTTCCAGGTCATGCTCGACCACAAACAGCGAGTTGCCTGAGGCTTTGAGTTGTTGCAGGGCAGCGAACAGCGCTTCGCTGTCGGCGGGGTGCAGGCCAGCGGAGGGTTCGTCCAGCACGTAAATCACGCCGAACAATTGCGAACCCAGTTGGGTGGCCAGGCGCAGGCGTTGCAGCTCGCCGGAGGACAGCGTGGGTGTGCTGCGATCAAGGGCCAGATAGCCCAGACCCAAGTCGGTGAGGGTGCTGACCCGCGCGAGCAAGTCCTGCGCGATGCGCTGTGCGGCGAGGGTCTTCTCGATGGAGGTGTCTGCGTCGCCATGACCTTCAGCCACAGGGCGCAGCACTTCGGCCAGGCGCAACAGCGGCATCTGCGACAGCTCGCCGATGTCCAGCCCGGCGAAGGTCACTGACAACGCTTCGCGCTTGAGGCGTTTGCCCTCGCATAGCGGGCACGGGCTGCCACGCATGAACTGCGACACGCGCTTTTTCATCAGGGCGCTTTGGGAATGGGTGAAGGTGTGCAGCAC
>CAURWS010000185.1:0-6925 GCA_963528485.1 uncultured Pseudomonas sp.
ATCGGCAGCAGCGAATACAGAAACACCGCTGTGATCGCAGGCAGCGGCCCCAGGCCCTGGCCGAACTTGGAGTAGAACGGCAGCAGCAGCCCGAACAGGGCAATCGAGGGCACCGTCAGCAGCACGGTCGCACTGGCTTGCAGCGGGCCGGCGAGCGTCGGGAAGCGGGTCATGACCACGCCCAACGGCACGCCCACCAGAATCGCCAGGGTCACTGCGATGCCGACCAAGGTGATGTGTTGCAGGGTCAGGTGAAACACCTGATTCCAGTCCAGATGGGAGAAAGCGCTGAAGAAGCTCATAGTTTCTCCTCTTGCTTTTCCACCGGGGTCTGCTTGATCGGCACGCTTTCGGCGGAAGGATTGATCGGATGGCTGCGCAGGAAATCGGCGGCCACGACAGTAGGGCTTTCGTGATCGACGTCGATACGCGCGTTCAGGTCGATCATGGTCTGGTTATCCAGCAGCGCGGCCAGCGGCTTGAGCTGTTCGGCCAGTTGCGGGTGCTTGTCCAGGTACTCTTTGCGAATCACCGGCGCGGCGGTGTAGTCCGGGAAGTAGTGCTTGTCGTCGTCCAGCACCTTGAGTTTGAAGGCGTTCAAACGGCCGTCGGTGGTGTAGACCAGACCGGCGAAGACCTGCCCGTTGCGCAGCGCGGTGTAGACCAGCCCCGCGTCCATCTGACGGGTGTTCTCGCGGCTCAAGTTCATATCGTAGTGTTTGACCAGCCCCACCAGCCCGTCGGAACGGTTGGCGAACTCGGTGTCGAGCGCGACGATATGACCCTGTTTCGCTTCATCCTTGAGCACAGTCGCCAGGTCGGAAACGTTGTTGATCTGCGGGTATTGCTGGGCAATCTTGTCCGGGAGCGCCAGCGCATAGGTGTTGTTGAACTTCGACGGCGACAGCCACACCAGGCCCTTCTTCGCGTCCAGTTCCTTGACCCGCTGGTAGGTCTGCTCGCTGTCGAGTTTTTCGTCGACATGGTTGTAGGCCACCAGCGACACCCCGGTGTATTCCCAAAGCATGTCCAGCTGTCCCGATTCCTGCGCGCTGCGCGCCAGGTTGCTGCCCAGGCCGCCAGTGATCTGGACCTGATAGCCCTTGTCGCGCAGGTATTGCGCGGTCAGTTCGGCGAGGATGGTCTGCTCGGTGAAGACCCGCGCGCCGATGCGCAAGACAGGTCGTTCAGCGGGGGCATCGGCGGCCTGGACAAATCCGGACAGCAACAGGCCCACGCCCACTATTAATGTGCATAACTTCTTCATGCGAATTCCTTTCTCTGCGCGGCCCGTTAGCGAGCCAGGCCACGTTCCAGCCAAAGACGACTCGCCAGGGTCACGGCGCCATCGAGCAACAGGGCCAGCAGCGCGGTACACGCGGCGCCCAGCACCAGTTGCGGCTGATTGTTCAGGGCGATGCCGGGGAAGATCAGGCTGCCAAGGCTGTTGGCGCCGATCAGGAACGCCAGCGGCGCGGTCCCGACGTTGATCGCCAGCGCCACGCGCACGCCGCCGACGATGATCGGCACGGCATTGGGCAGCTCGACGCGCCACAACACCTGACGCGGTGTCATGCCGATGCCGGTGGCGGCTTCTTTAAGGGAACCCTGAACGTTTTTCAGGCCTTCGTAGGTGTTGCGCACGATGGGCAACAGAGAGGCGAGGAACAGCGCGAAGATCGCAGGCCCACTGCCGATACCCAGGACGCCCAGGGCGATGGCCAGTACTGCGAGAGGAGGAACGGTATTACCGATGTTGAAGATCTGCATGAAACGTTCGGCGCGGCCAACCATGTTCGGTCGGCTAAGCACAATGCCGGTCGGAATTCCGACCACCAGTGCCGCGAGCATCGATGCCAGTACCAGCATCACGTGGGCTTGCAGATAAAACAGCAGATCATCCTGATACTGCTTGAGTGTATCGATGCCGATCCATTGGATCAGCAGGGCCAGGAGTACGACAGCGATCGTACCTCCCATCAGCCCCTTGCCATAGCGATTAGCCACGGGCGGACTCCTTATTTCAGTCGGCGAACGCCTCGCATGAACGGCCATTTCGGGCCATTTGCGAACGTTCGCGAAGAGCAGCGGGTGGGTCGCCGGTAAGGGTTTAACCTCGGCGAAAACACGAGCCATGAGCGCAGCTTCGTCAAGCTAACTTGCTGATTTTGCGTCCCTTGGCAGTTGGCATTGCCAGGGAGTGGACGTCTCCGGAACCGCAAAGGTTCCCATGCGAGATGCTATTTGGCCACCCTTGATTGACTGAACGGTTCGGATATTGCTTTCGTTTGGGCTATAATCGCCGCCCTTTTTTGAATCACCTCTCAGGCGATTTCCCATGACCAGACAGGCCGCCGAAGTCGCGAAACGCCGCACTTTCGCCATTATTTCTCACCCCGACGCCGGTAAGACCACCATCACCGAAAAGCTGCTGCTGATGGGCAAGGCGATTGCCGTCGCCGGTACGGTGAAATCCCGCAAGTCCGACCGCCATGCCACCTCCGACTGGATGGAGATGGAAAAGCAGCGTGGTATTTCCATCACTACGTCGGTCATGCAGTTCCCTTATCGCGAACACATGATCAACCTGCTCGACACCCCGGGTCACGAAGACTTCTCGGAAGACACCTATCGGACCCTGACCGCAGTGGACTCGGCGCTGATGGTGCTCGACGGCGGTAAAGGTGTAGAGCCGCGGACCATCGCCCTGATGGACGTCTGCCGTCTGCGTGACACGCCGATCGTCAGCTTCATCAACAAACTCGACCGCGACATCCGCGACCCGATCGAGCTGCTGGACGAAATCGAAGCGGTCCTGAAGATCAAGGCCGCGCCGATCACCTGGCCGATCGGCTGCTACCGTGACTTCAAGGGCGTGTACCACCTGGCGGGCGACTACATCATCGTCTACACCCCGGGTCACGGCCACGAACGCACCGAGACCAGGATCATCCAGAAGCTGGACTCCGACGAAGCCCGCGCGCACCTGGGCGACGAGTACGAGCGCTTCATCGAGCAGCTCGAACTGGTGCAGGGCGCCTGCCACGAGTTCAACGAGCAGGAATTCCTCGACGGTCACATGACCCCGGTGTTCTTCGGTACCGCGCTGGGCAACTTCGGTGTCGACCACGTGCTGGACGCCGTTGTGGACTGGGCGCCGAAGCCGCTGGCACGGGTGGCCAACGAGCGTACCGTTGAGCCGGTGGAGGAGAAGTTCTCGGGCTTTATCTTCAAGATTCAGGCGAACATGGACCCCAAGCACCGCGACCGCATCGCCTTCATGCGCATTTGCTCGGGCAAGTACGACAAGGGCATGAAGATGCGCCACGTGCGTACCGGCAAGGACGTGCGCATCGGCGACGCGTTGACCTTCTTCTCCAGCGAGCGTGAACAGCTGGAAGAAGCCTACGCCGGCGACATTATCGGTCTGCACAACCACGGCACCATCCAGATCGGCGACACCTTCACCGAAGGCGAAGCACTGGGCTTCACGGGCATCCCGCACTTCGCCCCGGAACTGTTCCGTCGCGTTCGCCTGCGCGATCCGCTGAAATCCAAGCAACTGCGTCAGGGCCTGCAACAGCTGGCCGAAGAAGGCGCCACCCAAGTGTTCTTCCCGCTGCGCAGCAACGACATCATCCTTGGGGCCGTCGGTGTGCTGCAATTCGACGTCGTCGCCAGCCGCCTGAAAGAGGAATACAAGGTGGAATGCTCCTACGAGCCGATCACCGTGTGGTCCGCGCGCTGGATTGATTCGGGCGACAAGAAGAAGCTCGAGGACTTCGAGAACAAGGCCGTGGAAAACCTTTCGATGGACGGCGGCGGTCACCTGACCTACCTGGCGCCAACGCGGGTCAACCTGAGCCTGATGGAAGAGCGCTGGCCGGATATCAATTTCCGTGCGACGCGCGAGCACCATTAACAGGCGATTGCGCTGTTAATCCTTTAGCAGCACGGCTTGCTGGTGGTGGCGTCTTCATGATCGCTACCGCCGGCAAGCCGGACTGCAGAGTGCAACACCGGGATTCATTTCCACGCAGAGCGCGGGAACGCCGCTGTCCTTGTGGGAGCCGGCTTGCTGGCGAAGGCGGCCGGTCAGGCGCTGCCACTTTTCGAGACTGTCACTTCACCACCCTCCCCACGCCCCGCCCTCTCGGGTCCGAAGCGGTTTCGACTTTCGTGCCCTCAATCCTGATCGCCTGAATGTTGCCCATCGACCAGCCCTGATCCTTCAGCGTGTAGCCCATCGCCTTCAGCTCATCGGCGGTCTTCTCGTTCAGCGGCGCAAATTTCTCGGTAAAGATCGTGTCCTTCGGCAGCAACTGGTGATGCACCCGTTGTGCGGCGACGGCGTCTTTGAGTGGCATGTGGAAGTCATACAGGTTGTTCAGCACTTGGAACACAGTGGTGAAAATACGCGAGCCGCCCGGTGTGCCCAGCACCAGCGTCACGGCGCCATCGCGGGTGACCAGACTCGGGCTCATCGACGACAGCATGCGCTTGCCCGGCTCGATGGCATTGGCATCGCCGCCGACCACGCCAAAGGCATTGGCCACGCCGGGTTTGGAGCTGAAGTCGTCCATTTCGTCGTTCATCAGGAAGCCTGCGCCAGAGACCACCACGCCGCTGCCGTAATCCCAGTTCAGCGTGTAGGTGTTACTGACCGCGTTGCCCTTGGCGTCGACGATGGAGAAGTGGGTGGTTTGATGGGACTCAAGCCCGGCCTTGATCTTTTCGGTCGGTGAAATGGCGGTCGGGTTGACCTCACTGGCGCGCTGGGCGAGGTAAACCTGATCGATCAACTCGTTGACCGGTGGGTTGGAGAAATCCGGGTCGCCCAGATAATTGGCACGGTCGGCGAACACACGTTTTTCGATTTCTGCCAGCAGGTGAATGTAGCGCGCTGAATTCAATGGCACGCCTTTGAAGTCCTCGCTCAGCTGCTGCTTGATGCCGATCAACTGCGCCAGCGCCACACCACCGGAACTGGGCAGCGGCGCGGTGTAGAGGGTGTTGCCGTTGAAATTCACATGCAGCGGCTTGCGCCACAGGGCTTTGTAATCGGCCAGGTCCTGTTTGGTGATCAGGCCGTTGTCGTGCTGCATCTGCGCCACCAACAGGTCAGCGGTCTGGCCGTGGTAGAACTCGTCCGCGCCGTTGTTGGCGATGCGCTCCAGGGTTTTGGCGAGTTCAGGCTGGCGGAAGGTTTCGCCGCTTTTCATGGTGCCGAAATAGTCGCCGAAGTTGGTCTTGCCGTTGAGCTGCTTGACCCTTTCTGCGCCATACATGTACTGCTTGTCGGCCACTGTGAAACCGCTTTTTGCGTAGCCGATGGCGGGCGTCAGCAGTTCGGCCCAGGGCAGTTTTCCGAACTTCTTGTGAGCCTCCCACAGCCCCATCACCGTGCCCGGCACACCGGCTGCGCGAGCACCCACCAGGCTCATGCCGGGAATCACATTGCCGTTCTCATCCAGGTACATGTCGCGGCTAGCGGCCTTGGGCGCGGTCTCGCGGTAGTCGAGAAAGTAGGGTTTGCCATTCATGAACAGGGTCATGAAGCCCCCGCCGCCGATGTTGCCGGCCTCGGGATAGGTCACCGCCAGGGTGAAGGCCGTGGCGACAGCGGCGTCGACGGCATTGCCGCCTTTTTTCAGGATTTGCGCGGCGACTTCAGCACCGTACTGATCGGGGGAAGCAACGGCGCCGCCCTCCAGCGTGATGGCGGCATAAACAGGAGAACTGACGGCGAAGATCACCGACAAGGCGAGGGTCTTGAGGGTCACGACTCGCATAGGGCGTCCTTTATGAGTAAAGGTGGCAGCGTGTGACAGCGGGGCTTTCTGAGCGCTGATCTGTCGAACTGCTGAGCAGACTAACGCCCCGCGCCAAACAATGTGCGGTAAATATGTATCGCATCAACGCGTTCGCGCTCGTTGTGTGGGAGCCCAGGCCATCGTTGGCCATCTCGTAGCCCCATCGGGCTTCGGCGTCGTTGAGCGGCCGGTCCTGCGCTGTGCCCAACCCCATGGCCTGGACAATGGCATTGCTCATGTCGAGGGACGAGGCATCGCCGCTTTTGGCGAAATAGAAGGTGCCGCCAAATGACGTTTGACCCGAGCGCGCGAATGATCGCGATAAACAGGGGGCTTTAAATTTCCAATCGCTCGGTTGCGCGCAGGTTCGCGTGGCTAGAGTCAAGGAACGCATAGCTGCGTTAACTGTTGCAGGGAGCAATGAGCATGAAATGGATCACAGCCTTGATGGCGATCGTTTTAACCACCCTCGTAGCGCTGTACGTCAGAAGCCTGGAGTGGCAGCCCTTCGTTGTAACAGCGCCCGAATCCGCTCAGACAGACGAGGCGTTTCAAACCACGCTGAGGGCCCTTCGAGCCTTTCCTGCCACCCAGTTCGTACAGGAGGTGAGCGTCGATCCCCGTGCGATTACGTTGAATGAAAAGACCCTGAAGCTCACCCTGATCGACCACACCCTCACCGCCACCAAGGTCCGCAGCGAGCAGGTGACGAACCCAGACGGCTCTCACAGCATCGTGTGGTTCGGTCATCTGCAACCTCATGGCAGCGTCCATCCCGAGATCGCGCAATGGCAGGATCCCTTGAATTCAATCACCCTGGTGAAATCAGGACAAACCATCACCGGCACCATCAGAAAGGGCGTGCAACTGTTCGAGATTCGCCCCGTCGGCGCAGATCGCCATGTCGTGGTCGTCCTGGACGGAACGAAAATGCCACCAGAACGGGAAGAGCCTCTGCTGGCGAAAACATCGTCGGGCAGAACGTCCCAGACAGCGCCAACCTCCCCCGCGACCTCCTCTACCCACGCGCTCACTGACATCGACGTGATGACGGTGGTGGCGCAAAAAACGGTGATCGACTATCAGGGTGACATGCTCGCGTTGGTGCAGTT
>CAURWS010000186.1:0-6921 GCA_963528485.1 uncultured Pseudomonas sp.
ACTTACATCATCGCCACGGCGGCCTTTTTACCACTGTATCGTCTGACCGGCATTCGTCTGCAGGTCATGGCGACCGTGTTGTTGCTGGCCATCGGGGTGATGAACATCCTGCCGTGGGCCGGGCCATTCTCGCGAGCGGCCAGTGCCATGCACGTCGACATCACTGAGCTGTTTTTACAGATGGTGCCGATCATGATCGCCGGTGGCGTGTGGGTGATTTTCGCGGCGTGGTGGCTGGGTCGGATGGAATACCGCCGTCTGGGCATCGTCAGTGTCAGCGAAGACAAAGTGCTCGAAGGCTACGCGCACATTCGCCTGAGTGACCCGAAATTTCTGTTCAACGTGGTGCTGACCATCGCCCTGATCAGCTCGATGATGCTTAACCTGATGCCGCTGCCGATCCTGTTCATGGTCGCCTTTGGCTTGGGTTGCCTGATCAACTACCCGACACTCAAACAGCAGAAGGAAGTCATCGGCCGTCACGCCGACAACGTGCTGGCCGTGACCCTGCTGATTTTCGCGGCGGGGATCTTCGTCGGCATCATGGGCGGCACCGGGATGATCAAGGCCATCTCCGACAACCTGATCGCCATCCTGCCGCAGCAGGCCGGCCATGGCATGTCGGTGATCACGGCGCTGCTGAGCATGCCGTTCACCTACGTGCTGACCAACGACGCGTTCTACTTTGGCGTGCTGCCCATCCTCGCCGAAACCGCTGCCCACTACGGCATTGGCCCCCATGAAATGGCCATCGCCTCGTTGATCGGCCAGCCAGTGCACCTGCTCAGCCCATTGGTGGCCTCGACCTACCTGCTGTGCGGCCTGCTGGACATCGACTACGGCGACAACCAGCGGGTCTCGCTGAAATGGACCTTCGGCACCGTGCTGGTGATGCTGATCGCGGCCATCGCAATCGGAGCGATCACGGTCATAAATTAAAATATCAGTCGGTTGATAGACGGATCGTGATTCCAATGCACCATGTGCATAGTTACGACGTGTCAATAACTAAGCGTTACGCCGACAAAGATATTTTGTAACCGTCCGCTTTTGGTCGGTAGCAGCCCTTGGGCCATTTTCGCGCAACGGGTCCGTCGCGCGTGAACACTTTTCAAGCTTAGCCAAGAGTCAAGGTATGCTCAGCTAGTCCTTCATATCGACGACGTCATCGCATGAATAAGCGTTCGGGTAACGAGTAAAGCGTTGCCCCATCCGTTCACTGCGACTAAGTCACATATCGCTAAAGGACCAAAAGCTGCTCTGCAAGCTTTCGAGATTGCAGAGGCGCCTGGCAGCCTCACGTGCGAAGATATGGAGGTGGCAGCAACGAAAGCACCACCCACCCGGGTCTGAGTTGCGCCAACGGCTATCGAGGATCGCGCCATGCCACAAGAGCGAATCGCAGCACTCAGGCTGCCGAAACCCATTCAAGGGCAAGTCGACGACTTGGTAAGGGCATGAACGCTGCAAGCACGAAAGAGGCGGTGCAGCGCGAGGGAGCCATGGAGATCAGCTTCATCCTGGGGCTAGAGACTGCAAAACGCCTACGACCCGGGGACATCGAAGCCCTCTACATCATTTTTGATGATGCCGTACAGGAAAGACTGCTGCGTCTGGCTGAACAGTGAAAGGCTGAATGCTCGGACGCCTCAGGTTGCATACCGCGCAGGTCATCAACATAATGACCTCATTGATTTCCACCCCGCTGGCTACTGACGGTCATCAGTAGCACCCGGTAATGCGATCTGTTCCATTACCACCCCAAAGCACGCATAGCTCCGGGAAGGGCGTGCGAACCTGGTTGAGAATGCTCCCTGTGTCTCCCTGTTCAAGCCAGACACGCAGCCGTCAACTCGTGTATCGCGAGTTCACAGGCACATAGGGTTCTCTGGAGGTTCGAAGCATCGTCATCAAAGGGCCACACTGGTGTTGTGGCCTCTCCTTTTTAAAGCTCACACGATGGGTTGCCTGATGATCTTGCGCAGGATCATGAGGCTACCCATCGGTAGTCGCTTGTCTCTGCCGGTGGCCCGCCGGCGAAACGCTGGGCTCCTTTTGTGCGCGGATGCGTGCCTTATTGTTTGCTGGCCTCAGCCACGATGACTGGCCAGGTGAATCGGCTGAGACGCCTACATCAAAGCCCAAGGATGCAGGACGCCTCATCTGTCACAGGTGGCATATTTTCTCCCTCACATCTTCTGACATGAGCCGAGTACGACGATTGACTGCGTCATGCTCGGCGGCTCCTCTGCCCCTCCCAGGAAACTTCCTCTCGCTTGACGGCTCAACCTCTTCCCCCTAATTTTTCAGGCGTATTTTGCTGACGTCGTCAGCATCATGCCCAGGCAGTCAGGATCATCGCGACTGCGACACGGCGACGTGTTCGATCCACCCAAGGCCGTCAAGCTTCTGGTAGCTCGGCCGATCGACTCAGTCGATCGAAGCATCGCAACTCACTCACCTCGCGGATCAATATTGACATCACCCTGACTCGAAACTAAGGCTCGCCTCAGACGGCTGCGTATCAGTGTCTCCAGGCGATAGATCAAACCACGCCCCATACCCGCGCCCTGCTTTTCTTCAGACGAAAAAAAACCCGAGAATTCACACTTGCGTGGACCTCTCGGGTTTTGAAGATGGTGGGTCGTGTGGGATTCGAACCTACGACCAATTGGTTAAAAGCCAACTGCTCTACCAACTGAGCTAACGACCCGCTTCGTGGTGGTGCGTATCTTACTGTAATTTCTCAGTAATTCAACACCTTAACGAAAAAAAGTTAAAAATAATTCGTTGGATCCTGCAAACCGGCCGCCGCGAAGCCTTCTGCGCGCAGGCGGCAGCTGTCGCATTTGCCGCAGGCACGGCCCTGATCGTCGGCCTGATAGCAGGAAACAGTCATTGCATAATCGACGCCCAGACGGGTACCGGCCTTGACGATATCGGCTTTGCTGAGCATCTGCAGAGGCGCCTGGATCGTGAAGCCCTGGCCTTCTACCCCGGCCTTTGTCGCCAGGTTGGCCATGCGCTCGAAGGACTCGACGAACTCGGGGCGGCAGTCCGGGTAGCCGGAGTAATCAACGGCGTTGACGCCGATGAAGATGTCGCGTGCGCCGAGCACTTCAGCCCAGCCCAGGGCCAGGGACAGGAAAACGGTGTTGCGCGCAGGCACATAGGTCACCGGGATGCCCTCGCTTGGGGCTTCCGGGACATCAATGCTGCTGTCGGTGAGTGCCGAGCCGCCAATGCCGTTCAGGTTCAGGCCAATCACCTTGTGCTCGACCACGCCCAGATCCTTGGCCACGCGCTCGGCCGCCTGCAGCTCGGCGCGATGTCGCTGACCGTAGTCGAAGCTCATGGTGTAGCAGGGGAAGCCGTCGGCCTTGGCCATGGCGACCACCGTGGCCGAATCCAGGCCACCGGACAGCAGGATTACCGCGCGTTTCTCAGTCATCGTGTGTTCACTCATGTCAGCGTCCTGGCTCGTCGTCCCAGAGAATTTTGTGCAATTGCAGCTGCATTCTGACCGGCAGGTTATCCGCCACGATCCAGTCCGCCAGATCACGAGGGCGCAGGTCATGGGCGACCGGCGAAAACAGCACCTCGCCTGCACGACGCTCAAGGCCGTACTGGATCAGCTTGGACACGGCCCAATCGTAATCTTCACGAGAGCAGATCACGAACTTGACCTGGTCGTTGGGCGTCAGCAGCTCAATGTTTTCGTAGCGATTGCGCGCGACTTCTTTAGAGCCTGGCGTCTTCAGGTCTACAACGCGACTGACGCGTGGATCGACTTTGGAGATGTCCAGCGCCCCGCTGGTTTCGAGGGAAACCTCGTAGCCGGCGTCGCACAGGCGCTCAAGGAGCTTGATCGCATTCGGCTGGGCCAGCGGCTCGCCACCCGTCACACAGACGTAGCGCGGGCGATAGCCGGCCACCTGCTCCATGAGCGAGTCGAGGGTCTGGATAGTGCCGCCAGTGAAGGCGTATTCGCTGTCGCAATAGCCACAACGCAGAGGACAGCCGGTGAGGCGCACAAATACGGTAGGCAAGCCTGCCGTGCGCGTTTCACCCTGCAAAGAGTAAAAAACTTCGGTGATGCGTAATGTGTCTTGCATAAGGGCCACGGGCGTAACGGCTAAACAGGCCATCCGCCTCCGTCAGGCACTTCTGTACATCCTGCGCTCGCAGCATCTACAGAAGCGTAATCAATACCGGAATTTCGGGTGCGAGATTCTAACGAAAAAAGCCGCGCAACGCGCGGCTTTCTTGAATCGGGAGTCAAACCGTCTGGCAATCAGAGACGCTGAAGGTCACGCTGAGCCAGTTGAGCTGCCGAGGTCCCAGGGTATTGGGCGACAACTTGTTGCAGGATGCCTTTGACCTTGTCGGTATGACCGAGGCGGCGTTCGACATCTGCCAGTTTGTAGAGCGAGTCAGGTACCTTGGCGTGCTTGGGGTACAGCTGGCTCACTTTGGCGAAAGCCTGACCGGCACCTTGCAGGTCACCTTTGGCCAGATTCACTTCGCCCAACCAGTACTGGGCATTGCCCGCGTATTGGCTGTTCGGGTATTTGCGCAGGAAAGCAGAGAACGCCTGGCTGGCCTTGTCGAAATCCTTGGCCTTGATCAGATCGAACGCAGCATCGTAGTAGAGCTTCTCTTTCGCCGGATCACCGGGTTCGGTGCTGGTCTGCGGTGCCTGGCCAGCAGCAGCGCCAGCGGCAGGTGCAGCAGGTGTTCCGCCGGCATTGACGCCGCCGTCGGAGGAAGAATTGTTGGCAGCCGGTGCGGCAGGTGCGCCCCCAGCTCCGATGCGGGAGTCAAGGTCCTTGTAACGATCCAGCGCCTCTTGCTTCATTTGCTGGATATCGTTCTGCTGGACTTCGACGATTCCGCGCAAGCGCGAAATTTCATCCTGCATTTGTTGCAACTGCATGAACAGCTGACCTTGCGCCGAAGGCTGGGCCGTAGCCCCGCCTCCGGCGTAGGCGCCCGCCGTACCATAACCCGATGGCGGATAACTGCTGCCAGCAGAGCCAGAGTTGTCATCGACCACAGGAACCGCACCCATCGCTGCAAGGGGAAGGGTGAGAGCCAAAACGGTTAAAGCACGGCGGCACGTTCGCATGTCAAATTACTTACGCAGTTCGACGCGACGGTTTTGAGCCCAGGATTGCTCGTCGTTGCCGGTAGCAACTGGACGCTCTTCACCGTAGGAAACCACTTCCAGCTGAGCTGGCGATACGCCTTGCAGAACCAGGTAGCGTTGAACGGCTTTCGCACGACGCTCGCCCAGTGCCTGGTTGTATTCGCGGGTACCGCGTTCGTCAGTGTTACCTTCCAGAACAACGCGAGCGCCGTTAGCTTTCAGGTCCTTGGCGTGAACGTCCAGGGCGCGCATGGCTTCTGGCTTCAGGTCAGAGCTGTCGTATTCGAAGTAGAAAGTGGTGATTGCGCGCAGAGCAGCTTCTTCGCTCAGGCTGCCGTCAACGGCACCAGTGTTAGCGCCGTAACCATCGTTTGGATCTACAGCAGCGCCTTGACCGGCATTGTCGCCGCCTTTGGACGAGCAACCTACAGCTACAGCCATGGCCAGAGCCAGCGCAGCAAATTTACCAAACTTCAGCATTTCCATCGTGAAACTCCTAATGAACCCCAGTGTGTTAAGTAAAACGTAAAGCGCCGCGTCAGTTCAGGTAAGGGGACCAGGAAGGTTCTCTGACTTCGCCTTGAGCGGTAGGAAGCGGGAGCCTTACGCGTCCATTGATGGACACGAGCATCAAGACTCCCCGGCCCTGCTGGCGGGTGGCGTAGATTACCATGGTGCCGTTGGGCGCAACAGTAGGCGACTCATCAAGGTTGCTGTCTGTGAGCACTTTTACGCTGCCGCGCTGCAAATCCTGAGCCGCCACCTTGAAGTTGGTGAAACCGTCCTGACGGTGAATCATGACCAGAGTCTTTTCATCGGCAGACAACTTGGGTGCCGCATTGTAGTTGCCGATAAAAGTGACGCGCTGTGCACCGCCGCCATTGATACTGGATTTATAGATCTGTGGCTTGCCGCCACGATCGGACGTGAAATAAATGGTCGATCCATCTTTACCGAAGAAAGGTTCGGTATCGATTGCCGCGTCATTGGTTACCCGGCTCAATTGACGCGAGGCCAAGTACATAACATAAATCTCAGGGGTGCCGTCTTTCGACAAGAACATCGCCAACTTGGTGCCGTCCGGAGACCATGCCGGTGCACCGTTCAGGCCTACGAAGTTGGTGATCTGCTCGCGGCGTCCGGTATCAATGTGTTGCACGAAGATACGTGGACGCTTCTGTTCAAAGGACACGTAGGCAATGCGCTTGCCGTCCGGTGCAAAACGTGGCGACAGAATCGGCTCACGGGATTGCAGCAGAGTCACCGCGCGAGCACCGTCATAGTCCGAGCGTTGCAGCGTATAACGAGTGTTGTTGGTCGCGAAACGCTCGGCAGTGACGTACAGCATGCGGGTGGAGAACGCACCTTTGATGCCGGTCAGTTTTTCAAACGACTGGTCGGCGATGTAGTGCGCCATGTCACGCAGCTGATCGGTGGTGCCCGACACGTTGCCGGTCAGCACTTGCTGCTCGGTCGCGACGTTGAACAGCGCGTACTGCACCTGCAGACGACCGCCGGCTGGCGTGATGCTGCCGACCATGACGTACTGGGCACCCAGCGCTTTCCAATCACGGAAAATGATTTCGCTGGCCTGGCTTGGCTGGCTGATCATGTTTTCTTTTGGAATCGGCGAGTAGTAGCCCGAATTCAGCAGGTCGTTGCTGATGATCTTGGCCATGTCTTCCGGCAAGACGCTACCGCCCTGCAAGCCGAAAGGCACGACTGCAATAGGCGTGGCGCGGTCACTGCCGCTTGTGACCAGAATGTTCTTT
>CAURWS010000187.1:0-6894 GCA_963528485.1 uncultured Pseudomonas sp.
CACCGGGTATTGCAGGAACACGACACACATCGCCAACAGGCTGATCGACTCGGCGGCTTTCATGGCTTGGAACAGGTCATCGTAGTCCGCAGGCTCGAAGCCGTTCTCCATGATGTCCTTGAAATCGAAGGTGCTGAGGTCGATCGTCACGTCATCGAACGGTTCGTTGACAGACGCGTGGTTCAGCACCGGGTGCACGACGCTGGGTTTGCCCTTGCCCGAACGGTTCTGCTTGGCCTTGGCTTTGGCGCGCTGGGCACGTTTTTGCTGTTTGTCTGGGGAAGCCATGACGGCGGTTTCCTTATACGATGCAGCCATTTTCATGGCCCGGGATCAACGGGCGCACATTGTATTCAGTCTTGCTCGGGTTCGTCGGATTTCTTCTTTTGCGCTGCGAAGTCCCGCAATATCGCCTCTTCTTCGATTTCGCCAAGTGCTTCGCGAAAAGCCTCATAGAAGTCAACGTTGTCGATCTTTGCTCGAACGCTCTCTTCGTTAAGGCCGTGCGCCCATATCCAATAGGCACCCAAGGTATTCACCAGGATGTCGATGTAGTCGTCAAAATCGATGTCGTGAAGCGCGTGCGCCGCTACGGGGCCTTTCGCAAAGGCCGCCAGCAGCGCGTGCGGGCTTTCCTGTTCTGCGAGTTTCAACGCCTCATAGTGCGCGATTCGCTGTTCTTCCGATGGCGCAGGTGCGGGGGCTGCGAAGACCTCCCAGAGCAACATTTCGTCATCGGTCGGCAGATCTTCGTTTTCACCCCTCATTAGCGATGCAATGGCATCAAGCTGCTCAGCGTCCATGCCCTGAAGGACTTCCGGATCAAAGTAGTCGTTGAGAAGCGCATCGTCGCTGCCCTCAAGAAAGTCGAGCATGAAGTAGTCTGGAACGATCGGGGTCGGCGTGTGAGCTTTCTGACGTTCTATTCGCTGCTGCCTGGCTTTGTCTTTGGCGCGCTTGGCACGTTTCTGCTGTTTGCTCATCGATGCCACGACCGTCTCCTCGAAGTGAGTCAGGCCGGTCATGTTAATAAATCGTGCCCAATAAAAAACCATGAATCTTTCGATCAAGAGAACGGGCTAAAATCCGTTTTGTCGCAAAAATCTCAGAATCTTCCGTGGAAGGTGTCTGGAAATTTCAAAGCCTGCGCGCACTCGCTCATAAAGCTCTTCGCTCACAGGGTGATGGGTCACAATCTCTCCAGCATCCACTTTTGTATCAAGCCTGGATGCGTCAAAGACCGCAGCCTCCTTGTAGACAACCCAGCTGTCCCAGCGAACAAACGGATGACACGCTGGAAGAAGTATGCATGCAGGGTCATGATAAACAGCGGGTTTTATGGATGAAATATTCACCACAAGGACGCCTTCATACCCATGTTCGTTGGAGTAGACAGGGTCGTTCATAACGATGTGGAGGTGGTTCGTCGGGCCGCTAAGTATCAGCAGAGTTCCTTTCCGTAAAATATTCCCTGGCATCAGATCAACTCAGATATTGCCCTTCCAAGACCTTTCCGTTCGAAAAGCTCACGCGCAAGCATCTCGGCTTGCTCTTCCTCTCTGCCCAGCGCTTTGAACACCGCTCTGGGATTGATCGGCGATGATGACCGCCCTGGGTCGACCCATTCGGGCAAGTGATCGTGGGTGTACTGAACAAGCTCCCAGCGCTTCATGTGGCCAAATTGGCCCCAGATGTGCTCCATGATTTCAAGGTCTGCGTCGGAAAGCTCATCCAGCGCTTCTGCGTTGCCTACGTCACGGCGCAGCGATACTTCAAAGTCTGCTTCGGAGGCGATCCAGCTTTGCCATGCGTCTGATTGAATCTGACCCGTAATGAGGTTCAGAGTGGCCGAAAGGACTGGCCCTTGCGGCATGGAGACGTGCGAGTCGTGTGACATGGGCGCGCCGTAACGATCCATCGATTCTCGGTCAGCCAAATAAAGCAATTTCATCAGCTTTATGTAGGCCATGCGTCCGCCGCGTCTCGCCAAAAAGTAGGCCGCCATCTGGGCTACCTTTTGTTCGCTGAAGATCACGATTTAACCCCTTTCCCCAATCCATAGGGACGTGTAGAAGAAAATGGTGCGGAATTATCTGCCTGTCATGAGGTTAGTCAAGCACATAATTGGCAGGTTCCACTAAGTAGCTTGCTGTGGCAAGCCATCGGGTAGCGAACTGTATTTATATACAGTTCTAGAGTCAATGATGTCGCTGTGCGATCGTTGGGGCGTTTTGCACAGTTAGTGCCATTGCTCTGGAGAGGGGTAAACACGCGCCCAATAAAAAACCCCTGAATCTTTCGATACAGGGGTTTTTCGGTATTAGTGGTGCCCAGAGACGGAATCGAACCGCCGACACGGGGATTTTCAATCCCCTGCTCTACCGACTGAGCTATCTGGGCAACGGGGCGCATTAAACGTGTTTTTCAGGAGGTCGTCAAGAAAGTTTTTGAAAAAAATCGAATTATTTCCTCCGCTTACGTTTGACGCCTGCTGAACGGGGTTATTCGGACGGTGGAACGTAGCCTTCGGCCTTGGCGTATTCCTCGCCTGAAAGGTACTTGTCCATCTCGGTCTGCAGGAATTTGCGGTCTTCGGCGTTCATCATGTTCAGGCGACGCTCGTTGATCAGCAGGGTCTGGTGTTTCTGCCAGTCGGCCCAGGCTTTCTGCGAGACGTGGTTGTAGATGTCTTCGCCCTTGGCGCCCGGGGACGGTGGGCGCTCCAGGCCTGGCAGTTCTTCTTTGTATTTGCGGCACATTACGGTGCGGGTCATGACGACTCTCCTGCATTCAAAACGTCGGCTGCGTTTTTCAGCAGCTTTTTCACCGGGGCGGCGAGGCCCAGGCGCGGCGGGGTGGCGAGGTTATACCAGAGCCAGTCGTCCTCGGCCACGTGATGGGCGGACTCCTCGACCCGGACCAGCCAGGGTTCGATGGTCAGCTGGAAATGGCTGAAGGTGTGGACCAGCTCCGGCAGTGCCTGGTGTTGGCCCATCTCAAGCGAATGCTGATCGGCGAGGTGTTGCATGTCGTCGAAGGCGTCCAGCTCCGGCAGGCTCCACAGACCGCCCCACAATCCGGTGGACGGGCGGCGATACAGCAGGATCTCGCCCTCGCGGTTGGCGAAGATCGGCATCAGCGTGCGCTTCTGCGGCACGGCCTTGCGCGGCTTGGGCACCGGGTAGCGGGTTTCCTGGCCGAGCATGTGCGCTTCGCAGCCGCGCTCCAGCGGGCACAGCAGGCAGCTGGGTTTGCTGCGGGTGCAGAGCGTGGCGCCCAGATCCATCATCGCTTGAGTGTAGTGATTGACGCGGCTGTAGGGCGTGAAGCGCTCGGCGGTCGCCCACATCTGCTTGGCCACCTTGGGTTCACCCGGATAACCCTCTTGGGCGGTGAAGCGTGCCAGCACGCGTTTGACGTTGCCGTCGAGGATTGGCGCGCGCAGGCCCATGCTGATGCTGGCGATCGCTCCGGCGGTGGACAGGCCGATGCCCGGCAGCTCGGTGAGTTTTTCGACATCGCGGGGAAATTCACCGCCGTGCTCGGCGACGACGATCTTCGCGGCCTTTTGCAGGTTGCGGGCGCGGGTGTAGTAGCCAAGGCCGGTCCACAGGTGCAGCACTTCGTCTTCCGGCGCGTCGGCCAGGGCTTGAACGCTGGGCAGGGCTTGCATGAAGCGGTCGAAGTAGCCGAGCACGGTGCTGACTTGGGTTTGCTGCAGCATGATTTCCGACACCCAGACGCGGTAGGGCGTGATGTCGTGTTGCCAGGGGAGGTCGTGGCGGCCGTGACGGTCGTACCAGTCGAGGACGGCGGAGGAGAACTGCTCGGGTTGCATCGTGGTTCCGGTGTTCAGGGCAAGAGGTTGAAGCCTGTGCAGGCCTCGCAATTGTGGGAGCCAGCTTGCTGGCGAAAGCGCTGTGTCAGGCACCCGATCAGTGTCAGACATGCCGCATTCGCCAGCAAGCCGGCTCCCACAGGTATCGTGTCGTTGGGCCGATGGGCGATCGGCCAAAGACTGTTACCGCTTGAACAATCCCTTGAGTGCATCCTTGAGCTCGGGACTGACCTTGTCCCCCAGCTTTTCGTCGATCTTGTCGCCAATGCGATCGGTGGCGAGTTTGGCGGCGACCTTGCCCAGGCCTTCGTTGTCCAGGCGGCAGGCCTTGGCCCCCAGTTCCAGCGGGCCGCGGCAGAGGATCGGCCATTCGACGCCGACGAAGCGCGGGTTCACCTCGCAGGCGGGATCCGGCATGTCGCTCTTGTCGCCTTCGATGATCACGCCGACGCGGTAGTTCATGCCCATCACGCGCAGGTCGATGTCGCCATCGCCGTTGACGGTCAGGCCCGGCGTGCGGACTTTCAGGTCCGGGTTGCTGGCCACACCGTTGCGAAACACCAGGTTGCCGTTGAGCTGCTGGAACGGGGTGTCCTTGCCACGCGGTTCGCCGCTGAGGGTTTTGCGGTTGAGCACCGAGATTCCGCGACACAGCTGCTGCTCAAGGTTGGCATTGACCAACACGCCGTCGTTCAGCGCGAAGTTGGCGGTGCCGTTGAGGCTTTCCACCAGCGCTTTCTGACTGTTGCCCTTGGCGGTGACGTCGCTGTTCAGCGTCAGCAAGCCGCGCAGGGGTGGGGTCGTGCCCTGGCTCTGGATGAAGTGCTCGACCGGCACTCTGACAATGCGCGTCTGCACGGCAGCCAGCGGCACGTCGGGGCGTACGTCCAGGTTGCCCTTGACCTCGAAATTGCCGTTGTAGAGATCGCCGCGCAAGCTGTTGAGGGTGATGACGCCACCCTGCGCCGAGGTTTTCAGCGCTGCGTTCTGGATCGGCAGTTTCTCAACGGTCAGCTTGCCGAAGCTCAAGTCAGCGTCGACATCCAGCGTGCGCAGGCGCTCCTGAGGCAGCAGTCGTGCGTCGCTCCAGGCGCCTTGAGTGGGCTGGTTCGGCAGCGGCGAGGTGCCGGAAGCGGCCATGGCCTCAGCCTCGCCGCTCTGCACTTCGGACTTGCGCGCAGCGCCGGCGGCCTTGGCCTGATCGCTTTGAGGCGGACGATAGCGGTCGGCGTCGAAGGTGTCGGCCTTGAGTTGCAGGCGCAGCGACTGCTTGGCGAAGTCTTCCACGGCGACATGGCCGGTGAAGGTGCTGTCGTCCAGCTTCAGGGTCAGGTCGTCCAGCGACACGCTGGTCTGGGTGGCGGCGATGCGGCTGACCATTTCCAGTTTGGTCAGGCTGTTGTCGCCCAGGGTTGGCGCTGTCTGGCCGATGCTGTCGAGGAATTCGCGCAGGTTGAACTGGGCGATGGAAATCCCGCCGCTCAGCTGCGGCGCCTTGTCCAGGTCGCGTACGTGCAGCTCGCCCAGGGCGCGCAGCTGGTTGGCCGAGAGCTTGAGGTTGGTCCATTCGGCGACGTTGGCTGACATATCAGCCAACAATTGGCCTTGAGCGGAGAAGGTCAGGGTCTTGCCTTGCAGCGGATCGCCCGCCGCTTCGCCCGAGAAGCGCATGTCGTCGAGCTGATAACGCTTGAGCGCACGGTCGAAACGCAGCTTGCCGGTCAGTTCGGTCTTGGTGCGAACTACAGGCTGGTTGGTGCTGAGGAAGGCGGTCAGCTTGATCGGGATGTCGGTCGCGTTGTGAACGGGGCCGGTGCTCAGCTGAATGCTCTCGGCAGTGAATTGCCGTGCTTTCTGCAAGTCATTGAAATCGATCCGCGCGTTGTTCACGGTCAGGCTGTCGATGTCCAGCTTGAGCGGCTGCCAGGATTTTTCCGCCTTGGCGGCGCTGTCGGGTGCAGGCGTCGGCGCAGGTGCTGCCGGTTGTGCCGGATCTGGCGCGACGACGGGCTTCTTGCCGATGTCTTCCCAGTTGCCGTGGCCGTTTTCATCGCGGGTGAGCATCAGGTCCAGGCCTTCGACGCGCACGTCGCTCATCTGCACTTCCTTGCGCAGCAGCGGCAGCACGCGCACGGAGAGGCCGAGCATCTGCAAGTCAGCGAACGGCTTGGTCGGCTCGGTCAGCGTTGCCACGCTGGCGTCATGCAGCTCAAGGCCCAGCCAGGGGAACAGGCTCCAGCCGATATCGCCTTTGAGGGTCAGTTCGACATGTGCCCGGTCGCGGACCAGTTTACGAATCTCGTCTTTGTAGTCGTTGGGATCAAACAGATGGGTCAGGGCAAAGCCGAGAGCCACGATGATCAGCAACAGCCCGAGAATGAATAGTCCCAGGATTTTGCCGAACGCTTTCATGGGCGAGTCCTTGTAATCGAGTCGTTCAAATTTAGCCCGCGAGTATAGCGTTCTCACGCAGGCGCTGGGCCTGTATCGGCCTTGCGCGGCGCACTGGACGGTACGCATCAACTGGGACAGCGGGAATTTACGGGCATTCCGGAAGGTTCCTACAGACCGTGTTCCAGATTCATACAATGACAGACGGCATAAAAAAGGTAGTAGCAGAATGCTTCCTGTCACGTGGCAAATGCTAATCTCTCGCCGTTCGCAGGAGATGCTGCGTCCAATTGTCACGTTTTGAGGCTGTTCTGCCGATAAAGCTTCCGATGCTTGCGTGCATTAAGAGAGGTGGCGGAAGCGTTGCCGCAGTTCTGGCGTGACACAACTAAAAATAGGGGCAAAAAATAATGACTTCGAGCACTGCTCTGGGCGGCTCTGCCGCTCAGCCTGCGTTCTTGTCCAAAGAGCGCATTATTGCCAAACGCGGTTTCAACCGCTGGCTGGTTCCACCGGCTGCATTGGCCATCCACCTGTGTATCGGCATGGCGTACGGTTTTTCCGTATTCTGGTTGCCGCTGTCCAAGGCCATCGGCATCAAGACCGCCGTCGCCTGTCCGGCAGACATGGGCTTCTTCCAGCAGATCTTCTCTTCCGCCTGTGAC
>CAURWS010000188.1:0-6881 GCA_963528485.1 uncultured Pseudomonas sp.
GACCGGTAGCCCATGAGCCCCACGATGTCGTCAATTGGCGTTTACCCGAACCGAATCCGTTCTTGCGCGAAGCTTGTAGCCCTGCCAACTCAGGCGCTGCGCTGCCAGCCCTGACCTTCAGCAACACGCTCGTGCCTACAGGAGAAGCCACGCTTTACCTGCGTTGGACGCTGCCCTCGCCCCAGCCAATGCTGCACCAGATGCTTAACGACAGCCTCAATGCCCTCACCGCAGAGGCGCAGCAAGCGGGCGTCAACATGGCATTCACGGCCTACGGCGAGCATTGGCAATTGAAGTTGAGCGGTCTGGTCGAGCCGATCCCGGCCGTGCTGCAACAGACCCTGAGCCTGCTCTCCCATCCCGATGCACAGACATTAGCGACATATGGCCAGCCGAGCCGAGAAGCTGTGCCGATCCCGATTCGTCAATTGCTCAAAACGTTGCCTGATCATTTTTTGAACAGCACACCCCAAGCAGAAATCGACGATCTGCAAACGCTCTGGGCCAAAACGCGCTGGATCGGCTTTATCACAGGGTTTCAGGGGGCACATTCAGACGCTCTGAATCACGCCATGAGCAACACGCCTGGCACGCCTGAAACACAAACGCTGCACGTGCCTTCCTTGCGAACAGATCAGGATTGGGCGACCGAGCGGTCAGACGCTTGCGAAGATGCTGTGCTGATGTTCTACCCGGCCCCCACGAACAGTCTTGAAGACGAAGCCCTGTGGCGATTATTCGCACAGCTGGTTCAGGCGCCGTTCTACCAACGCCTGCGAGTCGAGTTGCAATTGGGCTACGCGGTTTTCAGCGGTTTCCGACAAATCGCAGGAGTAGGCGGGATGCTGTATGGCGTGCAATCACCCAATGCCAGCGCGAAAGAGTTGGTGGAGCACATCGAAACCTTCATGAAGACGCTGACCGCTCTGATCGAGCACGCCGATGTCCCAGCCTTGATTGCAGCATTACAGGATCAGCTCGACCCTGACGCCATGGACAGCGCACAGGCGGCCGAAATGCTCTGGCAGGCGCACCTCGCAGGCCACGGCGCGGACTACGCTGAGCAGCTGCAACATTCGTTTGCAAAACTTCATCCTGAAGCCATCAGCCGTGCCGCCAGTCGGATAGCGCTGTCTCAAACCCGGACATTTGTCCTGTCGAATCGCGCCAAACCAAGCGCTGCAAAGCCTGCGCGCCCGTGATCATTGCTTCAGATGCAAAAAGCTTTATCCGATATTTCATCATTGGCCACCGGATATTTTTAGTAACATAGCTCCCTAAGCATTTGAACGTCTCCCTGCAAAGGAGTACTAAAGATGTACTCACCCACCGCTGCACTCACCTGGAAGGAGTCTCCTATGTCGTGGACTAAACCTGCTTACACCGACCTGCGTATCGGCTTTGAAGTCACCATGTACTTCGCAAGCCGTTGATTTCTGCGCGGTAGAAAGCCTCGGTTCGCCGGGGCTTTTTTGTTACAGGATTCAAGATTTCAAGGCGCAGCCTGTGAGCTGCGGCTTCGGGCCTGGCGCCCCATTCGGTACGGAGTACACATGCACATCCAGATTCTCGGCTCGGCGGCGGGCGGCGGCTTTCCTCAGTGGAACTGCAACTGCGTCAATTGCGCAGGCTTTCGCGACGGCAGCCTGCGCGCCCACGCCCGCACTCAGTCGTCCGTCGCTCTGTCAGATGACGGCGTGAACTGGGTCTTGTGCAACGCCTCCCCCGACATCCGCGCGCAGCTGCAAGGCTTTGCACCGATGCAGCCCAATCGCGGCCTGCGCGACACCGGCATCAGCGCGATCATCCTGATGGACAGCCAGATCGACCACACCACCGGTCTGCTGAGCCTGCGCGAAGGTTGCCCGCATCAGGTCTGGTGCACGGACATGGTTCATGAAGACCTCACCACGGGTTTTCCACTGTTCAACATGCTCAAGCACTGGAACGGCGGGCTGGTGTGGAATCGCATCGAGCTGGAAGGCAGTTTTGTGATTCCGGCCTGCCCGAACCTGCGCTTTACGCCATTTCCGCTACGCAGCGCGGCACCGCCCTACTCGCCACACCGATTCGACCCACACCCCGGCGACAACATCGGGCTGATGGTCGAGGACACCCGGACCGGCGGCAAGCTGTTCTATGCACCGGGCCTTGGCAAAGTGGATGATGCCCTCATGGAAAAAATGAGCGGCGCCGACTGCCTGCTGGTGGACGGCACGATGTGGGACGACGATGAGATGAAACGTCGCGGCGTCGGCACGCGCACCGGTACGGAAATGGGCCATCTGGCGCAGAACGGCCCCGGCGGCATGCTCGAAGTGCTGGAAAAACTGCCGAAACAGCGCAAAGTGCTTATTCACATCAACAACACCAACCCGATCCTCGACGAAGACTCCCCTGAGCGCGCGGAGTTGGCCCGCCGCGAGGTTGAAGTGGCCTTTGATGGCATGAGCATCGAGCTTTAAGGAGCCGACATGAGCGAGCAAAAGCCACTGTCCCCCGCCCAATTCGAACAGGCCCTGCGCGCCAAGGGTGCGTATTACCACATCTATCACCCGTTCCACGTGGCGATGTACGAAGGCCGCGCGACCCGTGAGCAGATCCAGGGCTGGGTCGCCAACCGCTTTTATTACCAGGTGAACATCCCCCTCAAGGACGCCGCGATTCTGGCCAATTGCCCGGACCGCGAGATTCGTCGCGAGTGGATTCAGCGCTTGCTCGATCACGACGGCGCTCCTGGCGAAGATGGCGGCATCGAGGCCTGGCTGCGTCTGGGTCAGGCAGTGGGCCTTGATCCTGATCAACTGCGCTCGCAGGAATTGGTACTGCCGGGTGTACGATTTGCCGTCGACGCCTATGTGAATTTCGCCCGCCGCGCCAACTGGCAGGAAGCGGCCAGCAGCTCGCTGACCGAGCTGTTCGCCCCGCAGATTCACCAATCGCGGCTGGACAGTTGGCCGCAGCATTACCCGTGGATCGACCCGGCGGGCTACGAATACTTCCGCACGCGTCTGGGCCAGGCCCGTCGCGACGTGGAGCACGGTCTGGCGATCACGCTGCAGCACTACACAACGTGGGAAGGCCAGCAGCGCATGCTGGAAATCCTGCAGTTCAAACTCGACATTTTGTGGAGCATGCTGGACGCCATGACCATGGCCTACGAGCTCAAGCGCCCGCCCTACCACAGCGTCACCGACCAACGCGTCTGGCACAAAGGAATTGCCCTATGAGCTTCAATCGTGAACAGGTGCCGAGCTGGCGCCGGGGTTATCGCTTCCAGTTCGAGCCCGCGCAGAATGGCCACGTGCTGCTGTACCCGGAGGGCATGATCAAGCTCAACGAGAGCGCCAGCGAGATTGGCGGCCTGATCGACGGTCAGCGCAGCGTCGGCGCGATCATCGCGCTGCTCGACGAAAAATTCCCCGGCGTTCCCGAGCTTGGCACCGATGTCGAGCAATTCATGGAGGTCGCCCGTGCCGAACACTGGATCGAACTTGGCGGAATCTGAGGCAACCGAATCCAAGGTGCACATTCCGCCCACGCCCCCGGTCGGGCTGCCGTTGTGGCTGCTCGCCGAACTGACCTATCGTTGCCCGCTGCAATGCCCGTATTGCTCAAACCCCTTGGATTTCGCCAAGCAGGGTCAGGAATTGACGACCGAGCAGTGGTTCAAGGTCATGGCCGAAGCGCGGCAGATGGGTGCGGCACAGATCGGCTTTTCCGGCGGTGAACCCTTGGTGCGTCAGGACTTGGCAGAGCTGATCGCCGAGGCCCGTCGTCTGGGCTTCTACACCAACCTGATCACCTCCGGCATCGGCCTGACCGAGCAGAAAATCATCGACTTCAAGGAAGCGGGCCTGGATCACATTCAGATCAGCTTCCAGGCCAGCGACGAGCAGGTGAACAACATGCTCGCGGGCTCGAAAAAAGCCTTCGCGCAGAAGCTGGAAATGGCTCGGGCGGTGAAAAAACACGGCTACCCGATGGTGCTGAACTTCGTTACCCACCGGCACAACATCGACAAGATCGACAAGATCATCGAGCTGTGTGTGGCGCTGGAAGCGGACTTTGTCGAACTGGCCACCTGCCAGTTCTACGGCTGGGCGCAGCTGAACCGCGTAGGCCTGCTGCCGACCAAGGATCAGCTAGTGCGCGCCGAACGCATCACCAATGAATACCGCGTGAAGCTCGCCGCCGAGAGTCACCCGGTCAAGCTGATCTTCGTCACCCCGGATTACTACGAAGAGCGCCCGAAAGCCTGCATGAACGGCTGGGGCAATCTGTTCCTGACTGTCACGCCGGACGGCACCGCCCTGCCCTGCCACGGCGCGCGACAGATGCCGATACAGTTCCCCAATGTGCGCGATCACACCATGCAACATATCTGGTACGAGTCCTTCGGTTTCAACCGTTTTCGCGGGTACGAATGGATGCCAGAGCCATGCAGGTCGTGCGACGAGAAAGAGAAAGACTTTGGCGGCTGCCGCTGTCAGGCCTTCATGCTCACGGGGGATGCCAGCAATGCGGACCCGGTGTGCAGCAAGTCGCCGCAACACAGCCTGATCACCCAAGCGCGCGACGAAGCCGAGTATGCTAGCCAGACCATCGAGCAACTGGCTTTCCGCAATGAACGAAACTCACGACTCATCGCAAAATCCTGATCTGTTTTCTGCCGCTCAGGCTGTGGCGGCAGGCATCGATTTCGCCGAACTGAGCGTCAGTCCCGCCGGCCTTTTCTGGAATGAATTCCGCCCGCAGGACGCGGCTTCGCGCATCTGGCGCTGGAGCAATGGCGCCACTACTTGCCTGACCCCGGACGGTTTCAGCGTTCGCAGCCGGGTCTACGAATACGGCGGCGGTTCGTTCTGCCTCACCGATGACGCGGTGGCGTTCGTCAACGAGGCCGACCAGCAGATCTACGTTCAACCCTTCGACGCCAACACCCCGCAGGCCCTGACCCAAGGCGACAAACGTTACGGCGATGTCCGATTCGCGCGTGGGCAAATTCTGGCTGTTGAGGAGGAAAACGACGTGCACCGTCTGGTCGCGATCAATCGGGTGGACGGCGGCCGCGAAGTGTTGGCCGAAGGCGCCGACTTCTACGCTTCGCCGACGCTCAGCCCGGATGGCAATCGCCTGGTGTGGATCGAATGGTGGCGCCCGCATCAGCCGTGGACGTCCACGCGCCTGCTCAGCGTGGAACGCCAGGCCGATGCCACGTGGGGTCGCGCTCATTGTCTGGCCGGCGGACTGGGGCTTGAGGCGTTGCAACAGCCTCGCTTCGACGCTCAAGGGCGCCTGTATTGCCTGACCGATCGCGGCGGATTCTGGCAGCCGTGGGTTGAAACACTGGACGGTTTCGAAGCCCTGCCCGCCGCCAAGGCCGATCATGCCCCGGCACCCTGGCAGTTGGGCGGTTCGAGCTGGCTGCCGTTAAATGACGGCGCGTACCTTGCCACTTGGTCGGAAGACGGCATGGGCGTGTTGGCGGTGCGTTCGGCTGACAACACCCTGGAAGATTTCAGCGGCCAATACAGCCGCTTTCGCAGCCTGGCGCTGGACGATGAGTACATCTATTGCATTGCGGCGTCGGCGATCAGCCCCTCTGCCGTCGTGGCAATCAACCGCTCGGACAAAAGCGTTCAAGTGCTGGCCGGTGGCGTCGCGCCGCTGCCAGCCGAGCGCATCAGCCGCCCGCAAACCCTGCGCTACCCGAGCGGCGGCGAGGAAGCCCACGGCTATTTCTACCCGGCCATGAACGGTGAAGAAAAACCGCCGTTGGTGGTGTTCATCCACGGCGGGCCGACCTCTGCCTGCTACCCGGTGCTGGACCCGCGCATTCAATACTGGACGCAGCGAGGCTTCGCAGTCGCCGATCTCAATTATCGCGGCAGCACAGGCTATGGCCGAGCGTATCGGCAGGCGCTGTTTCTGGAGTGGGGCGTGGTCGACGTGGAAGACGCCTGCGCAGTGGTCGAGTACCTGGGCAATCAAGGCCTGATTGACCCGAAGAATGCATTCATACGCGGCGGCAGCGCCGGGGGCTACACGACCTTGTGCGCGCTGGCCTTCAAGGATGTCTTCCGTGCGGGGGCGAGTCTTTACGGGGTGAGTGATCCTCTGGCATTGGCCGAAGCCACGCACAAGTTCGAAGCGGATTATCTGGATTGGTTGATCGGCGACCCGGACATCGACATGGTCCGTTACAAAGAACGCACGCCGTTGTTACATGCTGATCAGATCAAGGTGCCGGTGATCTTCTTTCAGGGCGAGCTTGATGCGGTGGTCGTGCCTGCACAGACGCGCGATATGCTCAATGCGCTGTTGGAAAAGGGCATTCCGGCGCAAGGCCATTTCTATCCCGATGAGCGCCATGGTTTCCGCAAAGCCAGCAATCAGGCCCATGCGCTGGAGACCGAGTGGGCGTTTTATCGCAAGGTGATTGAAGGCTGATGCCATTATTTCCTGTAGCAGTATGGCTTGCCGGCGGTGGCGACTTTGAGGGTGCCACCGCTGGCAAGCCGCACAGCTAAAGGGCTTGAGGCAAATTCGGCTGGGCTTACTTACGGCTGGCGATGATGTACACCGCGTGAATGATGCCCGGGATGTAGCCCAGCAGCGTCAGCAGGATGTTCAGCCAGAACGCGCCGGCGAAGCCGACTTGCAGGAACACGCCCAGGGGTGGCAGAAGGATGGCGATGATGATGCGAATGATGTCCATGGGTGAAGCTCCTGATCGAGAAGATGGCCCAAACAGGCCACACAGCTAATCGACCCTGCGCGGTGGCAGGGGTTCCACCGCGAATATCACCGAGCCATCACCGCATGCAAAAAAACGCCCCGCACCCAGGGCCTCCGGTGCGGGGCGAAGCGTACAGAAC
>CAURWS010000189.1:0-6855 GCA_963528485.1 uncultured Pseudomonas sp.
GGAGCGCAATACCACGCTGGTGCTGGTGACCCACGATGAACGTCTGGCGCACCGCTGCCGACGCCTGATCCGTCTTGAAGGTGGCCGTCTGGTCACCCCCATGGAGCCTTGATGGCACGCCTGCCGTTTGCCCGCCTGTTCAGCCTCGCCGCCCGCCAGCTGATGCGCGATGCCCGCGCGGGCGAGCTGCGCGTGCTGTTTTTTGCCCTTGTAGTCGCCGTGGCCGCCAGCACGGCCATCGGCTATTTCGGCTCACGGCTGAACAGCGCGATGCTGCTGCGGGCCACCGAATTTCTGGGCGCCGACCTCATCCTCAGCGGCTCGACGCCGGCCAAACCCGAGCAGATCGAAACCGGTACGGCGCTTAAGCTCGATCACTCGCAGATCGTGATTTTCTCCAGCGTGGTCGCCACCGATAACGGCATTCAACTGGCCAGCGTCAAGGCGGTGGACGCGGCCTATCCCCTGCGCGGCGAACTGAAAAGCGCTGAAGCCCCTTATCAGCCTGAAGTCAGCGGTGGCGAACCCGGCCCCGGTGAAGCCTGGGCCGAAGCGCGAGTGCTGGTGGCGTTGAACCTCAAGGTCGGCGACAACATCGACGTCGGCTCCACGACCCTCAAACTCACCCGCGTACTGACCTACGAGCCCGATCGCGCCGGCAATTTCTACAGCCTGACGCCACGGGTGATGATCAACATGGCCGACCTTGCGGCCACCAAGGTTGTGCAACCTGGCAGCCGGGTGAGCTTTCGTGACTTGTGGCGCGGCACACCGGAAAACCTCGCGGCCTACCGCAAGGCAATCGAAGCCGAACTGGCTGCGAATCAGAAGATCGACGACGCCCGCGATGGCAACCAGCAGATTGGCGGCGCCTTGGGCAAGGCCGAGCGCTACCTGAACATGGCCAGCCTCGTGGCGGTGCTGCTGGCAGGGGTTGCCGTGGCATTGTCGGCGGCGCGCTTTGCAGTCCGCCGCTTCGATGCCAGCGCCCTGCTGCGCTGCCTGGGTCTGTCGCGCAATGAAGCGCTGGTGCTGTTCAGCCTGCAACTGGCGATGCTGGGCATTGCCGCCAGCGTCACCGGCGCCCTGCTCGGCTGGCTCGCGCAACTGGGCCTGTTTCATCTGCTGGAAAATCTCTTGCCGGCTCAGGTCCCTCCGGGGGGCTGGCTACCAGCGCTGGCGGGCATCGGCACAGGGTTAGTGGCGCTGGCCGGTTTCGCCTTGCCGCCACTTGCCGCGCTGGGCCGCGTGCCGCCTTTGCGGGTGTTGCGCCGCGACATGCTGCCGATCCCCGCCAGCAGCTGGCTGGTCTACGGCGCGGCGCTGCTGGCGCTCGGATTGATCATGTGGCGGTTGAGTCTGGATCTGGTGCTCACCTTCGCCCTGCTCGGCGGCGGGCTGATCGCGGCCATCGTGCTTGGCGGCGTGCTGCTCCTGGCGCTGCAGAGTCTGCGTCGCTTGCTGGCGGGCGCTTCGTTGCCCTGGCGTCTAGGCCTGGGCCAGTTGCTGCGTCATCCCATGGCCGCTGCCGGGCAATCGTTGGCGTTCGGGCTGATCCTGCTGTCCATGGGGCTGATCGCACTGCTGCGCGGCGAACTGCTCGACACCTGGCAAAACCAGCTGCCCAAGGATGCGCCGAACTATTTCGCGTTGAACATCCTGCCCACCGAGCGCGACAACTTCGCCCAGCGCATGAGCCAGCTGTCGACCCACAGCGCGCCGCTGTATCCGATGATTCCGGGGCGCCTGATGAGCATCAATGGCGAGCCGGTGAGCAAGTTCGTGACCAAAGACTCGCGCGGCGAAAACGCCACCCAGCGCGACCTCAACCTGACATGGTCGGCGCACCTGCCGGAAGGCAACAGCATCACCGAAGGCCAGTGGTGGAGCGATAAGCCCCCAGCTGCCGATGCCACGCCGGGCGTCTCGGTGGAAACCAAGCTGGCCAAGAGCCTGAACATGAAACTCGGCGACACCCTGAGTTTCGTCATCGGCGGCGCCAACCACGAGGTCAAGGTCACCAGCCTGCGGGACATCAACTGGGACACCTTCCAGCCCAACTTCTTCATGATCTTCCAGCCCGGCACATTGCAGGACGTACCGACCACCTACCTGACCAGCTTTTATCTGGCCCCCGGTCATGACCAGCAAATCGTCGAGCTGTCCCGCGCCTTCCCGGCGGTGACGATCCTGCAGGTGGAAGCCCTGTTGGAACAGCTGCGCAGCATCCTCGATCAGGTGACGCTGGCGGTGCAGTACGTGTTGCTGTTCGTGCTGGCGGCAGGCATGGCCGTGCTGTTCTCGGGCTTGCAGGCCACCCTGGACGAACGCATTCGCCAAGGCGCACTGCTCAGGGCGCTGGGCGCCAACAGGGCCTTGCTGACCAAGGCTCGTCGGATCGAGTTCGGTCTGCTGGGCGCCGTGAGCGGCATACTGGCAGCGCTGGGTTGCGAGCTGGTGAGCTCCGCCCTGTACCGCTACGCCTTCAACCTGGAGTGGTCGCCGCACCCGTGGTTGCTGTTGCTGCCACTGATTGGCGCCATGCTGGTGGGTGGCGCTGGCGTGTTCGGTACACGCCGCGCGCTGAACGCGAGCCCGCTGACGGTGCTGCGCGAAGGCTGAAACAACCCCATGCCGACGCATCTGTCGTCGGCATGGGATCAAGAAAGCGTCTTGACCTGATATTCGATTTTCGTCACCCACCAGAGCTTTTCCCCGGCCGGCACCCGGACGGTCACTTCATCACCCACCTCTTTCTTGAGCAGCGCACGGGCCATGGGTGAGTCGATGGAGATGTAGTCCATGCGGCCATAAATCTCGTCATAGCCGACGATCCGAAAGCGCTTGGTTTCACCCTCTTCGTCTTCGATTTCGACCCAGGCGCCGAAGAAGACGCGGCCTTCCTGCTCGGGCGAATACGCCACCACGCGCATGTCTTCCAGACGTTTGCGCAGGTAGCGCACGCGCCGGTCGATTTCGCGCAGCAGCTTTTTGTTGTACTGGTAATCGGCGTTCTCGCTGCGATCGCCCAGCGAAGCGGCCCAAGCGACCTTTTGCGTGATGTCCGGCCGATGCTCGCGCCACAGATAATCCAGCTCTTTCTTCAGCGCTTCATGGCCTTCGGTGGTGATGATTTTGGTACTCGACTCAGACATCCGCAGCTTCCACATAACGATCGGGTATCTGTCGCAGGATCACGCCCTGAACGACCTAGGCCGCCACTACACTACAGGGTGGCGGCGACAGCAAGTCCTCACCACGGACTCACTGCGATGACCGTGCCCTCACGGCTTACTCTGCAGTGCGTTGATGGTGGCTGGCGACGAACTGGCGGAAACGCTCGGTCGGCAGCCCTTCGAACAGCTCATCGGGGGTGCCCTGGGCGTCGATCACGCCCTGGGCCATGAACACCACGCGATTGGACACATGGCGGGCGAAGCCCATTTCGTGGGTCACCACCAGCATGGTCCGCCCCTCTTCCGCCAGCGAACGCATCACGCGCAACACTTCGCCCACCAGTTCCGGGTCCAGCGCCGAGGTCGGTTCGTCGAACAGCATGACCTGCGGGTTCATCGCCAACGCACGGGCGATCGCCACGCGCTGTTGCTGGCCGCCGGACAAGTGCGCCGGATAATAGTCGCGGCGGTCGTAAAGGCCGACCTTGTGCAGCAGCTGTTCGGCCTCCTCGATGCACTCGGCACGGGAGCGTTTGAGCACGCGCATCGGGCCTTCGATGATGTTCTGCAGCACGGTCATGTGCGACCACAGGTTGAAGCTCTGAAAAACCATGCCCAGCTTGCTGCGCATCGCCTCGACCTGACGGGTGTTGCTCGGCAGCAGACGGCCATTGGAATGCTGCTTCATCTCGATCACTTCACCACCGAGCACAATGCGCCCTTCGTCAGGGGATTCCAGCAGGTTGATGCAGCGCAGGAACGTGCTCTTGCCCGACCCGCTGGCCCCCAGAATCGAGATGACATCGCCCCGGTGGGCATCCAGGGAAATGCCCTTGAGCACCTGCACCGAACCGAACGACTTGCAGATGTTGCTGACCGACAAGGCGGCCTCGACGTGTTGATTCATGGCTGTCTCCGGTGCAGTCAAAGGGAGGAAGGCGTTTCGGGGGCTGGTGTGGCCACACGCTGTACGGGACGTTCGCGCAAGTGCGGCGAGAGCTGGTACTCGATCCACGACATGAAGCGCACGATGAGGAAGTTGAGGATCAGATAAATCAGCGCCGCGCAGAGGAAAACTTCCATGGTGCGGTAGGTGCGCTGAATGATCTGCTGCGCAATGCCGGTCACGTCCCACACCGTCACCAAACTGGCGATGGCCGTGGACTTGACCATCAGCACCGCTTCGGTCGAATAGGCGGGCAACGCCTGGCGCAAGGTGACCGGCGCGATGACCTGATGCAGCAAGGTCCAGCGACTCATGCCGACCGCCAAGCCCGCTTCGATCTGGCCGTGGGGCACGCTTTGCAGGCCGCCACGAATGATCTCGGCGGTGTAACCGGCGGTGCACATCGCCAGCGCAACAACGGCGCAGCCATAAGGCGAACGGAGGATTTCCCACATGAAACTGCTGCGAATCGCGCTGAACTGACCCAGGCCGTAATAGATGAGGAACATCTGAATCAGCAGCGGCGTGCCGCGAAACAGCCAGATGTAGAAACGCGCCGGATAACTGAGGAGCGGCCAGCGGCTGACGCGCATTGCCGCTACGCCAATGGCCAGCAACAGGCCGATGGACAGGCTGGAGAAAAACAGGCTCAGGGTGGTGGGCAGCGCCGCCAGCAGTTTGAGCAGGGTGTCGCCGAGAAAGGCAAAGTCGATCATGAGTGTTCCTCTCTCAAGCGTTCGGGTTGCGGCGCTGGGTGCGCTGCACGCGGGTTTCGGCGATGTTGAACAGGCGACCGGACAGCCCCGTGAGAATCAGGTAGCAGGCGCCGCCGACGATATAAAAGGTGAAGTACTGGCGGGTGGAACCGGCCGCGACCTGGCTGGCGCGCATCAACTCGACCAGGCCGATCACCGAGATCAGCGCAGAGTCCTTGAGAGTCATCTGCCAGACGTTACCCAGCCCCGGCAACGCATACCGCCAGACCTGCGGAATCAGCACGCGGCGCACGCGCATGCCCTTGGTCATGCCGATCGCCAGCGCCGCCTCGAGCTCGCCCTTGGCCACGGCCAGATAAGCACCGCGATAGACCTCGGCCTGATAGGAGCCCGAAATCAGCCCTACCGCCAGGGCCCCCACCAGAAATGGCGGGGTGTCGATAAAGCCTTCGCCGCCGAACCAGTGGTTGACCGCGCCCAGAATGGTCGCGCCGCCGAAATAGAACAGGTAAATGACCAGCAGCTCGGGAATGCCGCGAAACAGAATCGAGTAAGCGTCACCGAGGTAGCGAAACAGCCGACGCTTGGACAGCTTCGCAGCCGCGACGGTACTCCCCGCCACGGCCCCCACCAGCAAGGCCGACAAGGTCAGCAGCACGGTCATGCCCGCCGCCTTGAGCAGGGCCGCGCCCCACCCGTTGTTTGCGAAGCTGAGCAGCTGTAACAGATCCATAGGGTTTTCCCACCGCGACCAGTGAAACGTTCGGTGCCTGACGACACCACCCAACTCATACATACTTGTCTTTACAAGCATATGCAATTTGGTTGCCAGATCGTTTTCGGCGTCAGCCGACGCCCTTGCAACCCCTCTGTTCAGGCGATCAGGGACGCATAAGGTTCAACGGGATGCCTATCGGAGGCCGTGTTGATTCACTGTAGGACGCTTCACCCTGGGGCGGTGAGAAACATCCAGCCCCATCAAAGTGCGTCGAGGTGTAACAACCGGGTCACGGATTGCCCAGCAGTTCGATGAGGCTTTGTACGTTGGCGCGCTTGCGCTTTTCAGGCGGCACGAACGCGCAGTACGGATGCCCCAGCGGCAGGGAGCGGGACGACAACACGATCAACCGACCCGCCGCCAGATCCGCCTGGGCGATCAGCTTTTGCCCCAAGGCAATGCCGCAACCTTGCCGAGCGAGGGTGATGGAAAGGCTCGATAACCCGGAGCGGCGCCCCAAGGCCGGGTCAGGTGGCGGCTGGCCGATTTCGCTGGCGTACCAGTCGCTCCAGGTCGGGTGCGAGGCGTAGTTCTGCCCCCACTGGGTGTGAATGAACAGGCTCTGGTGGATGCGCGTGAGGTCAAAATCTCTGTTGCCGTGGCGGTACCACAACTCCGGCGCACACAGCGGCACCACCTGATCGTGAGCGAGGGGAATCGCCGCAAGCGTCGGGTAATGGTAATCGCCGTAGCTGACGCGGATATCGATGTCGTGACGCGCCAGGTCTACCGGGTCATCCTCGACCCGCACGTCCACCGACAGCTGCGGATAGCTTTCCAGCAACGTCGCCAGCTTCGGCGCCAGCCAGACCTCGGCCAGGGAAAACGGCACGCTGATGATCAGCCGCGTGCGCATCTCCCCTTCCAGCAGGCGCAGGGTCATGGCGGCGATGTCTTCCAGCGCGCGGGAGGTCTGCGGGTAGATGGCCAGGCCCGCGTCCGTCAGGGACAGCCGGTTGCCGTTGCGCACGAAGAGCTTCTTGCCGAAGTAGTCCTCCAGATGACGCACCTGCTGGCTGACCGCTGCGGCCGACACCCCTAATTCCTTGCCCGCAGCCGCAAAGCTGGCCAAGCGTGCGGCGACCTCGAAGGTTCTCACGGCATTGAGCGGCGGCAGCTTGTGCATGGAGGCCTTCCTTAAGTTTTTCTGGGGGGAGGCTAACAATTTTTGCCGTTGTTGCGAAGTTTTTTGCAGGTTAGGTTAACTGCACACCTAATCGGGAGGGCCGACATGAACAC
>CAURWS010000190.1:0-6818 GCA_963528485.1 uncultured Pseudomonas sp.
CACCTGGGGTGGTGCCACCATCCACATTCTGGGCTACGGTTTTGATGTCGATGCCAGGCCCTTGCTCGACGCCATTGAGCAATTGCACAGTGGCCGCTGGCTGCGCGCCGAAGAAATCAGTCGCAAATTGGCGATGAAAGGTATGCCTGGCGCGCTGGAAGGTGCCCGAGCGGTGCAACAAGCCTTGGGCGACAGTGGAAATGCCCCGGCCAGACCGCATTTTGCAGACTTTCTGGTCAATCAAGGATTCGTGAAGGACCGCGCCGAAGCGTTTCGCAAATGGCTGGGCGCAGGCAAGCTGGGCGACGTCAAGCAACACTGGCCGACGCTGGAAGACACCGTCGCCACCTTGCGCGCCGCCAATGCCTGGGTCAGCCTTGCCCACCCGTGGCACTATGATTTTACCCGCAGTAAACGTCGCAAGCTGGTCGCCGATTTCCTTCAGGCGGGCGGCCAGGCGATCGAAGTGGTCAACGGCCTGCAGCCTGCCGATCAGGTGGGCAGCCTGGCTATTCTGGCCCGGGAGTTTGGCCTGCTGGTGACTGCCGGCAGCGACTTCCACGCCCCCGGCGCGTGGTCCGAAATTGGTGTCTATCGTCCATTGCCGGAGGATCTGCCGCCGTTGTGGCGTCGATTCAAACATGACCAGCCTACTGCCGTCTGAACAGGAAGATACCGTGAGTCAATTTTTCCAGGTCCACCCGGAGAACCCGCAGGCGCGCCTGATAAAGCAGGCCGTGGACATCATCAAGCGTGGAGGGCTGGTGGTCTACCCCACCGATTCGTCCTACGCGCTGGGGTGCCAGATGGGCGATAAAGGCGCTGTCGAGCGCATTCGCCGCCTGCGCCAGTTGGACGACAAGCACAACTTCACCCTGATGTGCTGCGACCTTTCGCAACTGGGGCTGTTTGCCAAGGTTGACACCGCAGCCTTCCGAGAGCTCAAGGCCCACACGCCGGGGCCGTACACCTTCATCCTCAACGCCACCCGCGAAGTGCCGCGCCTGGTACTGCACCCCAAACGCCGCACCATCGGCCTGCGCGTGCCGCGCCATCCGGTGGCCCAGGCGCTGTTGCAGGAACTGGGCGAGCCGCTGATGAGCGTGAGCCTGATCATGCCCGGCGAAACCCTGCCGATGAGCGACCCTCACGAAATGCGCGAAATCCTCGAACATCAGGTCGACCTGATCATCGACGCCGGCCACGGCGGCGTATCGGCCTCCACCGTGGTCAACCTGTCCGAAGGCGAGCCGCAAGTGGTGCGCGTGGGCTGTGGCGACCCGACGCCGTTCGGGGTCGAGGTCGAGTGACTGACGTCCAGACACTGGACCCTCAGGCCGACGCCCAGCAGGAGCTGCCGTTCGCCCTGGTCTATGGCCAGGCCGTCACGCAGATGCCGATTGACCTGTACATCCCGCCGGACGCCCTGGAAGTGTTCCTTGAAGCCTTCGAGGGCCCGCTGGATTTGCTGCTGTACCTGATCCGCAAACAGAACATCGACATCCTCGACATTCCCGTGGCAGAGATCACGCGCCAGTACATGGGCTACGTCGAGCTGATGAAAACCGTGCGTCTGGAGCTGGCCGCCGAGTACCTGGTGATGGCCGCGATGCTGGCCGAAATCAAGTCGCGCATGCTGCTGCCGCGCTCCGAAGTCGCCGAAGCGGAAGAAGAAGACCCTCGCGCCGAGCTGATCCGTCGCTTGCAGGAGTACGAACGCTTCAAGGCCGCCGCCGAAGGCATCGACACCCTGAGCCGCGTGGGTCGCGATGTGATCGTGCCCAAACTTGACGCCCCTGAGGCCCGCGCCCGCAAGCTGTTGCCGGATGTGGCGCTGGAAGAACTGCTGGTGTCCATGGCTGAAGTGCTGCGCCGGGGCGACATGTTCGAAAGCCACCAGATCAGCCGCGAGACCCTGTCCACCCGCGAGCGCATGAGCGACGTGCTGGAACGCCTCAAAGGCGCGGGTTTCGTGCCCTTCGCCGAGCTGTTCACGGCCGAGGAGGGCAGGCTGGGCGTGGTCGTGACCTTCATGGCGGTGCTAGAGCTGGTCAAGGAGCAACTGGTCGAGCTGGTGCAGAACGAACCGTTCGCTGTCATTCATGTGCGCGCGCGGGCCGAATAGAAGCCTCTTGGACGCATGCGCGCCGAATTAAAGAACTCTGATCGATGAACCTGAACGAACCCCGTGAACTGGCGCCCCTGCTCGAAGCCTTCCTGATGGCCTCCGGCAAGCCGCAGTCCCTTGAGCGGCTCTATGAACTGTTCGAAGAGGGCGAGCGCCCGGAACCTGCGGTGTTCAAGAAAGCCCTGACGCTGCTGAGCAAATCCTGCGACAACCGCGCCTTCGAGCTGAAGGAAGTCGCCACGGGCTATCGCCTGCAGATTCGCGAGAAGTTCGCGCCCTGGGTTGGCCGCCTGTGGGAAGAACGCCCGCAGCGCTATTCCCGCGCCTTGCTGGAAACCATGGCGCTGATCGCCTACCGCCAGCCGATTACCCGTGGCGAAATCGAGGACGTGCGCGGCGTTGCGGTCAACAGCAACATCGTCAAGACCTTGCTCGAGCGTGAGTGGATCAGGATCGTCGGCTACCGCGACGTGCCGGGCAAACCGGCGATGTTCGCCACCACCAAGGCGTTTCTCGATCACTTCAACCTCAAAAGCCTGGATGAACTGCCGCCTCTGGCTGATCTACGGGAAATGGAAGCCGAGCCCGTGCTCGACTTAGACGACGCCCCGGTGCCTGCGCACTTGCAGGCGTTGGCGGATGCGAGTCTTGAGCAAGACCCGGATGCAGAGCCTGAAGCGCCCCGGGACGAAACCAGTTTCCGCAGCCTGCTGGCCGAGCTGGACACCATGGAAGAGGGCCTGAAAATCGATTTCGACGATTTATTGCTCGATGAGGGCGATAAAGAGTCTGAATTGGAAGACGAGCCTGCGGATGACGAAGATCCGCGCTGACGAATCAGCCGTAAATGTTCGCCACATCCCAAGGTACACCCTACTCAGGCCAGCCCATGAGCACCAAAGACCCCTGCATCAGCATCTGTAAATTCGACGACGACATCTGCATCGGCTGCGGGCGCAGCAAGCGTGAGATCAAGTCCTGGAAGAAGATGGACAAGGACGAAAAGCGCTCGGTGCTCGCCGAGTCGGCCATGCGCCTTGTAAAACTCAAGGCATCCGGTCGGCGGAAAAAGAAATGAGTCAGGGGATTTCATCTACTCTCTGATGCGCAACGCGCGCCATGAGCGTATGATTCGCGACCTTTTGGCGATCCACACTCGCCAGAGATTTCAGTTTAAGCCCCACGTTCTTGTCCAGAGAGCAGGGCAACAGGCCGTGCCCACTCGCGCACGCCCTGATTCGACACACCGGGAGGTGCCCAGATGAGTGAACAAGACAAGCAGGACAAAGAGATCGGCCCAGCAGGCGAAAAACTGCAAAAGGTGCTGGCGCGCATTGGCGTCGGCTCGCGCCGGGACGTTGAAGCCTGGATCGGCGAAGGCCGCATCAAGGTCAACGGCGTACAGGCAAGCCTGGGGCAGCGCGTTGATCTGCACGACGCCATCACTGTCGACGGTCGCGTGATTCGCCGCGAAGAAGCGGCTGAAACGGTCCGTCGCGTCATCATGTACAACAAGCCGGACGGCGAAATCTGCACCCGTGACGACCCTGAAGGTCGTCCGACCGTGTTCGATCGCCTGCCGCGCCCCAAAGAAGGCCGCTGGATCAACATCGGTCGTCTGGACATCAACACCACCGGGCTGCTGATGTTCACCACCGACGGTGAGCTGGCCAACCGCCTGATGCACCCGTCTTTCGAAATGGACCGCGAATACGCCGTGCGCGTACGTGGCGAAGTCGACGATGACATGCTGTTGCGTCTGAAGAACGGCGTGATCCTCGAAGACGGTCCGGCGCGTTTCACCGACATCCAGCAAGCGCCGGGGGGTGAAGGCTTCAACCATTGGTACCACTGCGTGGTGATGGAAGGCCGTAACCGCGAAGTGCGTCGCCTGTGGGAATCCCAAGGCCTGGTGGTCAGCCGCCTGAAGCGCGTGCGTTTTGGTCCGGTGTTCCTCAACTCCGACCTGCCGATGGGCCGCTGGCGGGAAATGAGTCAGCAGGAAGTCGACATCCTCAGCGCCGAAGTGGGCCTGACGCCGGTCGCCATGCCGCAAATGAACGCCAAGACCAAGGACAAGCTGGAGCGTCTGCAGCGTCAGTCTTCGCGTCCGTTGGGCAAAGGCGAGCGCGTGCGTCAGTTGCGTCCGGCCAAGGATGCTGCACCGGTTGATCGTCCGGCTCGCGAGCCGCGTCTGGCCGATGGCGAGCGCCCGGCGCGCAAGCCGGCTGAAAGTGGTCGTCCGGCCCGCACGCCGCGTCCGGCAGCAGGCGGTCGCAGCGACAACAACCGTGGCACGCCAGTGGCTGAGCGTCCGAGCGAGATGAACAAGCGCCCGGCCAAGCCAAAGACCAGCCGTCCCGGCATCAAGCTGGTGGACGACGACAAGACCCCGTCGGGCAAGCGTCGCGGCGCCCCGGCCGGTGCAGGTCAGCGTCCGGGCTTCGGTCGCCGCAAGCCTGAGTGAGTGTGGCTTGATGTGAAAAACGCCAGTCCCTGTGACTGGCGTTTTTTTTTTCGGTCGCATGTAAATCTCAATTGCGGGTGCCGGTCCTTCTTCACTTGTCATCGCGATCGACCGCGCCTGCCACGGCGGTGTTTGAGGTGTACAATGCGCCGCGTTTTTTCTGTGAAGCATTGGCGTATGGACGCCACCCAACTCGGGGTTTATCCACCCCGTTTCACTCCGCCGCGTCATGAGCGCGGCGGGTTCGATTCCGTCACAGACAAGAACAACAAGGTGACTATGAAATGAGTGAACACATGTCCCATTCAGGTGACTTGAAGCGTGGTCTCAAAAACCGCCACATCCAGCTGATCGCCCTGGGCGGCGCCATCGGCACAGGCCTGTTCCTGGGATCGGCGGGGGTTCTCAAATCGGCGGGTCCGTCGATGATTCTCGGCTATGCCCTGTGCGGCTTCATCGCCTTCATGATCATGCGCCAGCTGGGCGAAATGATCGTCGAAGAGCCGGTCGCCGGGTCCTTCAGCCATTTTGCACACAAGTATTGGGGCGGTTTCGCAGGCTTCTTGTCGGGCTGGAACTGCTGGGTGCTGTACATCCTGGTGGGCATGTCCGAGCTGACCGCGGTCGGCAAATACGTGCAGTACTGGTGGCCGGAAATCCCGTCCTGGGCGTCGGCGGCGGTGTTTTTCGTGATGATCAACGTCATCAACCTGGCCAACGTCAAAGTCTTCGGCGAGGCCGAATTCTGGTTCGCGATCATCAAGGTCGTGGCCATCCTGGGCATGATCGCCCTGGGCAGCTATATGCTGGTCAGCGGCAGCGGCGGCCCGCAGGCGTCGGTGAGCAACCTGTGGGACCACGGCGGCTTCTTTCCCAACGGGGTGAGCGGGCTGGTGATGGCGCTGGCGTTCATCATGTTTTCCTTTGGCGGCCTGGAGATGCTGGGCTTCACCGCAGCCGAGGCCGATCAGCCGAAAACTGTCATTCCCAAGGCCATCAATCAGGTGATCTACCGCATCCTGATTTTCTATATCGGCTCGCTGGTGGTCCTGCTCTCGCTGACCCCGTGGGACGCGCTGCTGGTTGACCTGAATGCGTCGGGCGATGCCTACAGCGGCAGCCCGTTTGTGCACGTGTTCTCGATGCTGGGCAGCAACACGGCGGCACACATTCTCAACTTCGTGGTTCTCACCGCTGCGCTGTCGGTGTACAACAGCGGCACCTATTGCAACGCGCGGATGCTGTTCGGCATGGCCGAACAGGGCGATGCGCCACAGTCGCTTGCGCGGGTCGACGGCCGTGGCGTGCCGGTGCGGGCGATCCTGGTGTCGGCGGCGGTGACGCTGATCGCCGTGCTGCTCAACTACCTGATTCCGCAAAACGCGCTGGAGCTGCTGATGTCGCTGGTGGTCGCCACGCTGGTGATCAACTGGGCGATGATCAGCTATTCGCACCTCAAGTTTCGCCAGCACATGCAGCGCAAGGATCAGCAACCGCTTTTCAAGGCGTTGTGGTATCCGTTCGGCAACTACCTGTGCCTGGCCTTCGTGGTGCTGATTCTGGGCATCATGCTGATGATTCCGGGGATCCGCGTTTCGGTCTACGCGATTCCGGTGTGGCTGGTGGCGATGTGGGTGTTCTACGTGATCAAGAACAAACGCCATGCCGACACCAGCTCCATGGCGCAACGCTCATCGATCATCAAATAGGGCCTGCGCCGTGCTGATCATCTCCAACAACGTTCACCTGCCCGACAGCGACGTCGAACTGACCGCGATCCGCGCTCAGGGGGCTGGCGGGCAGAACGTCAACAAGGTGTCCAGCGCGGTGCATCTGCGTTTCGATATCAACGCTTCGTCATTGCCGCCGTTCTACAAGGAGCGGCTGCTGGCGCTGCGTGACAGCCGCATCACCAGCGATGGCGTGATCATCATCAAGGCTCAGCAATACCGCACGCAGGAGCAGAACCGCGCCGATGCGCTGGAACGGCTGAGCGAGCTGATCGTCAGTGCGGCAAAGGTCGAGAAGAAGCGTCGGCCGACAAAACCGACGCTGGGTTCGAAGACTCGCAGGCTTGAATCCAAGTCCAAGCGCGGGTCGATCAAGGCAGGGCGGGGGAAGGTGGATTTCTGATCGTTTACAGATCCGAGACCTTTTCTTTCTCCCGCATCACCTTCGCCTGCTTGTACAGGTAGACGCTCAACCCCAAGCCGCACAGCGACG
>CAURWS010000191.1:0-6802 GCA_963528485.1 uncultured Pseudomonas sp.
CGAAGAGGCCGATTTAGACACGAGTAGGTCTGTGTCCTCAGTTGAGTCTCGTGAACAAGCTCATTCCCACAGGGGTTCGTTCGAAGCGGATATCGGATTCATTAATCATCCCTGCGCTTTCTTCGCCGCCTCATCCATCTCTTTCAAACGCTGATCAATCAACTGGCATTTGTCCGGCACGTCCTTGGCTGCGGTTTCCAGTTGCATGTCCTTGATCTCCTGATTCAGCTCCTTGGCTTTCGCCGGATTTTGCTGAGTCAGTTTTTGCACTTCCTGCGCCAGTTGTTCGCGTTTGGCTTCTGCTTCTTCGGGCGTGCAGGCCCAGACCGGTGCGGCCGCGAGCAGCGTCAGCGCGGCAGTGATGCTCATCAGGGTTTTCATGACGGCCTCTTTCCATTGCGGGCTTACTGAAATGGAGGGCAGGGCGGCGGCAAAAGTTCAGCACCGACCGCTGGGCGACCGGGCTGAACGCCGCTGAGTACGCCGGGTCACAACGTTGAGCACCAAGCCCGATGACCGGACGTCACGGGTAACCATCGTTGTGGAGGTTGGGACATGGCTGACAAATACGACTGGGACTTGATCGAGCGCCTGCTGCATGAAGTACAGAACGGTGCAGGCGAGACATTTGCTCCGCGCAAATACGCTGAACAACACGCTGCTGCCAAGGCCGCCGAAGGTGAGAACACAGGCAATCTTGACGCGCTGAAACAGCAGGCTACCGACCTTGAGGACTTGCTGTTCAAGCGTGGATTCATTGAATCCAGGCCTCAGGACGAGGGCGGTGTTGGCGGTAATTTCATTCTTACGCCGCGTGGTTCCAGCCTGCTGGCGATGATCGACAGAGGGATTTCAGGTGAAACCTGCACGCGGGCCGTGCTGGACGAACAAGCTGATGCGCTGGATCCGGACACGTTCGACAGGGTTTCATCCCAGCCTCAGGCGACGCCGGGCGTCATCTGACCTGTAGGAGCGCTTGCCCGCGATGACGGTGTGTCAGTCAACCCATGGGGTGCAGGCAAATCGTGATCGCGGGCAAGCGCGCTCCTACAAGGATTGATTTTTCTTCGCGCCTTTCAGGCAACTCAGATTGGTGAAGTCCTGCCGCACATCCGCAATCTTCTGCAGCAGTTTCTGCCGCTGTTCGGGTGAGCTCTGCGCCATCAGATCCGTAATCAACGAAATCGCCGCTTGCTCGGTGTGGTCATACGCCGCGCGATATTCAGGCGTCCAGAAGGTTTCGCGATCCTGCAGCAAGCGGGCGATCTTCTGGTCGAAATCCGGCGCCTGGCGTCGCTTGACCGCCGTGACCAACAGCGACTGCCAATGAGCGCGGTTGTCGATCCACAGGCGATTCTGTTCACCCAATGACGTCGACCACTGCATCACGCGATCGCGTTGCACCGGACTGAGTTTGCCGACCCAGGTATTCAGGCGTTTTTCCATGCGCTGGGCGCGGTCCTTGATCTGTTTGTCCAGCGGTTGATCGACGAAATCTGCTTCATGCTTGCCCATGTCCTTGGCAAATGCCGCTTCCATTTCCGCCACTTGCTGATCGTTAAGCTGGCGCAACAGTTCGACGGCGGACGGGGTGATTTCTCGGGAGATGGTGACGATGGCCTGCCGCGCCTCAAAGGTGCGCGCGCGCAGTTGTTCTTCGTTGACCTGGTTGGTTTCGACCATGCCCTGCAGGCGATCGAGCCAGCTCAGATAGTCGGGGATTTGCGTGGTGCAGTGCCAGCTCAGGTGTTCCTTGAGACGCTCGTCAAGCCAGTCTTTCTGGGTGGCGTTCATGTCCAGGTAGTCATTGAGCGACCAGGGAATGATCAGGTCCAGATGCCGGTATGTCAGACCAATCTGGCTGCAACCTGCGACGAGGAACAGGCTTAGCCACAGCGAAATGCAGGTCTTGAACAGGGTACGCATGACAGCTCCTTGCGGGTTTCCTCCCTGTTATAGAGCAGGTCAGGTGGCCCCGGTTCAGCCCATCAGAAAAACGAGCGCACCACTTTCAGGGTCACGGCGCTTTCGCACTGGCCGTTGTGCCCGCTGTAGGCGCTGCAATCGGCGCCGCTCAGGCTCGAGCCGCTGTACATCAGGTTCATGTCCATGCCCAGCCAGGGGCGCGAAAGGTTGAGCGACCAGTCGTTGTAGCCACTGACCAGCCCGCCGCCGTCGATGGCCGTGGGGGTGTCGAGCTGATGATTGCCGTATTGCATGCGCACATCCACGCCTAACGTCTGCCCCAGCAGAGACAGGCCGCCGAGGTCGAGAAACAGCGTGCTGTCCTGACGCCCCGCATCGGTGCTGATGGCGGTGCCGATGCGACTGTCAAAGATGCGAAAACCGGCGTACAGCTCATGGCTGTCGAGCTGACTGGTGTTGGGGTAGCTGTAGCGAATGACGCCCAGTTCATAGCCCAGGGTCTTGTCGAAGGGTTTCTTGAAGCCCATGTAGGAGTCGACTTCCAGCGTGGTGTCCGGCGCCAGGCCCGCGTTGGGCGACCACTGGCCAAAGTAGAAACCGCTGTCGTGGGTCAGGTCCAGGCCGCCGTGGAATTTCGAGTCGCCAGCGGTCGGCGTCACCAGCCCCTGGGCCATGGTGCGGCTAGGGGTGGTGCCGAGCTTGAGGCTGAAATCGCCCAGTTCTCGCTCCATCAGTTGGGCCGTGGCGCTTTGGCACGTCAACAGGGCACAAACGAACACAGCGCTGGTGCAGCGTCGGGGGCAGCGCGAAACAATGCGAGCAAAAGGCATGCTTCACTCCTTTTCAGGTTCAGAGGAGTGGATCGAAGGTGTCGTATCGAAGTGCCGTAGGGCCGATAGGAACCGCGAGCTAGAGCCTCGCAAGGATACCGACGAATGCAGCGACGAGTCGACCGCTGGTCGATTCGTCGCAGAAAATTTGAACTTTGCGATCAGTTACTCGGCGAAATCAGCTGATTGACCACCGCAATCGCCTGTGGAAACGACGGGTAGCCGCTTTTGGCGACGTCCAGCTGATCGTATTTGACACGATAAGCCCGGGCCTTTTCCTGATCGACTGAGCCCGACATCTGCGCGAGCAGAGCGATGGCCAGCGGGTATTTGCGGTCAGCTGAATCCTGCAACAGGCCCTTTACCTGCGAGTTTTCGGCGTTCAGGCGCAGCAACAAAACAGCCTGGTAAAACTCGGCTTCACCGGTCTTGTCCTCACGCGCGGCGCGGTTGAGCAGGGCGCTGGCCAGCTCGTAGCTGTCCTGACGGCGCTCGTTGATGATCCATTTCGCCTGCAACATGTCGTTCTGATAGAGAAGGTAGTCCGTCCGGCAGCCGCTGCCCACGGTTGAAACATCGCAACCGCGTGACGCACAGCCGCTCAGGCCAAGGTACAGCAGGGCACCGAAAAACATCCATTTGTTCATATCGGGTTTCCGCAAAGACGTTGGGTGATCAGGCATCGTCCAGTCTGTCGATTCGTTTTAGGCATCGCGGCGCACGCGCAGCAACAAGCAGCCTATGACGAGACAGTAAAGCAGAGCTTTGCAAGCAGGCCTGGAAATCAGGCGGTGAATCGAAGGACGCGATGGACCTGGCGCCTTGTGATCAAAGCGCCTGGATGTCGACCGCAGAGGCGGGGAAAAATTACTTTTTGCCGAGGGAGATCTGTTTGGACTGGGTGAAAGTCTGGCCGCTGACGCCTTTGGCGATCTGCTGGATTTCACCGCCGGACTTCAGGAACGCTGCGATTTGATCGTTGATCGATTCGCTGGTTTCGACCGCAGGAGCTGGCTTGGCTTTCGCCTGGGATGCTTTTACGCGCATGGCTTTAATTAACCTACATAAAATCAGGACGGCCGATTATCTTATCGTATTTCTCGTTCAATTGCTTGGCTTATATTAGCCCAGTTACAGAGGGCGATAATTCGCGAAGACGTCTTTCATTTTCAGAAAGTGTGGGCTAACCGCCTGTTTTGATTGCCAAGTTCTGGATGAGACAAAGCCGGTAATCAGGATGATTGTCAGCTGATCTTCAGCCATCAACCTGACGAACGGTGCACTGTCCAGCATTCCACCTATAGCAAATCCTTGATTTCCAAGGTCTCCCACGCACGTGTCTGCTGACCTTCGCGTGATCCGCAACGCAGGGGCAAACTCGGGTAGAATGCCGCCCACGCAATGAGGGTATCTGGAAATGGCTTTAATCGGGCGTTACAACAGTTTGCAAGTGGTGAAACATACTCACTTCGGTTTGTATCTTGACGGTGCGCAGGACGGCGAAATATTGCTGCCCAATCGTTATATTCCGAAAGATGTTCCCAGTGAAGATGAAGACTGGTTGAACGTCTTTGTTTATCTGGACAGCGATGACAAGTTGATTGCCACCACTGAAAAACCAAAAGTTCAGGTCGGTGAATTCGCCAGTCTCAAAGTGGTTGAGGTCAACAGCATCGGCATCTTCCTGAACTGGGGCCTGTCCAAGGATCTGCTGCTGCCGTACTCCGAAGAAAAGCGTCCGCTCAAGGCCGGAGATTACTGCGTGGTGCACGTCTATCTGGACAAACACACCCGCCGCATCACCGCCACTACGCGTCTGGACCGCTATCTGGACAAGGCCCCGGTCAACTACACCGTGGGCCAGGAAGTCGATCTGTTGGTGGTGGAAGAAACCGCCATGGGTTTCAAGGCCATCATCAACAACAAGCACTGGGGCCTGATTCACAAGAACGAAGTGTTCAAGTTCCTGCGTTCTGGCAAACAGGAAAAAGGCTTCATCAAAGAGCTGCGTCAGGACGGCAACATCAGCCTGAGCCTGCAGCCTGTTGGTGAACAGCTCGCCACTGGGCTGAGTGCTCAGATCCTGGCCAAGTTGCGTGACAACCATGGCGTGCTGCCGGTCAGCGACAAGAGCGATCCCGCAGTGATCAGCAACTTGTTCGGCGTCAGCAAAGGCAACTTCAAGAAAGCCATTGGTGGTTTGTACAAAGAAGGCCAGATCGTGATTCACGCAGACCGCATCGAACTGGTCTGACGTCTCCTGATGCCCTGAGTGGCCCGCGTCATCGTCGAACGAAAGCGCAACGTTTTTTGCAGCTATCGGCGATGAATGCAGGTCACAGCCATTGAGCGCGTCAAATGACGCGCCGTTCGGCTTGCGAGGGTTCCTGCATGAAACGATTTCTCAGCGCTTATCTGTCGACCCTTGTGGCCTTCATCATCCTCGATGGCCTGTGGCTCGGCGTGCTCATGGGTCCGACCTACCGCGCCTGGCTTGGGCCGCTGATGCTGGCGCAGCCGGTGATCCTCCCCGCAGTGCTGTTTTATCTGGTGTACATCGTCGGCATCGTGCTGATCGGCGTGCTGCCGGGGCTCAAGGTCGGGAGCCTCAAACACGCAGCGGGTTACAGCGCGCTGCTGGGGCTGATGGCTTACGGCACCTACGATCTGACCAACTGGGCGACCTTGCAGGGTTGGCCCTCGCAGCTGGCGCTGGTGGACTGGGCGTGGGGCACGTTTGCGTCGGGAGTCGCGGGGGCGGTGGGGTATCAGGTGGCTCGCAAGATGAGCTCCTGAGCCCGCTTCAGGAGCGCGCTTGCCCGCGACCGGCCATTCTGTACCGGATGCTTGACTGACACACCCCCATCGCGGGCAAGGGCGCTCCCACAGACTCTGCCGACGGCTATTTCTGTACGAACGCTGCAAAGCTCAAATTCGCCCCGTTCGGGCGCATGTCCTTGAGCCAGGAGTCCCTGTCCGCCGACAGCTCCAGGCTGACCGTGGACTTGCGCTTGCCTTCGTTGCGAATCACCACGGCGTCCTTTTGCTCGCGCAGGAACTTGGTGGTCACCTTCAGGTGGATCAACTCGTCGGTGCTCGGCGTGTGCAGCAGCAGGTGCAGCCATTCGTACTGACCGACCGCCAGGCGGCTGACCGGAAGATCGAACCACCAGATGTTGCGCTTGTGGTCCAGGACGGCGAAATGGGTGTTGTTGGTGCCCAGCACGGCGCCGCCCAGTTGCTCATTGCGGCGCGCGATGGCCTGCTGCTTGTCGATTTTCATAGCGTTCCTGTGTCGCTCTTTCTCTTGAGCCTGTCTCGTGAACCTGAGTGTGTATCCGCTGACATTGCAGCATAGGCACGGTCTGGATCGGCCGCGCATTCTCCGGGGTTGGCGCGCAAACATAAAGGCCAAACTGACCGTCGCGATGAAAAGCGCCGTTACATCTGCGGAAAAACCGCTTGGGAAATATTTGAAACTCTGGGGAACGGGGGCCGGTCCATCCTTATGTCGAGGTTATGACACCTGATTACTGACCCTGGAGAATTACCATGAGCAGCACTACCGATAAAATCAAAGGCGCAGCAAACGAAGCCGTCGGCAATGTGAAGCAAGGCGTCGGCAAGGCCACCGATAACGACAAACTGCGCGCAGAAGGCAAGGCGCAGGAGCTCAAAGGCGAAGCTCAACAAGCGGTCGGCAAGACCAAGGACGCTGTGAAAAAAGGCGTCGACAAGGCCTGACGGTCTGCGCGCTTCGGGTGTGAAACGCCTCAAGCGAACATGTAAAAGAACGATGGCGGCCATCCCAGGATGGCCGTTATCGTGTCTGCCCGGCAGTGATCCTGCAGCCATCTGAAACGTCCCGGACATGGCAAAAGTGCTTAACTCACTGTAGAACGCCAGCCCTTGTGCGGGGCGAACGGAATTTCAAAGCGTTTGCCCGCTCGTATAGGTAAATGTGCTTCAGATACGTCTACGTCGCGAAAGGAGACGCCATGATATTCCCGGATTTGCGCCAGCTGCGTTTAACGACGGTGTTGGTC
>CAURWS010000192.1:0-6793 GCA_963528485.1 uncultured Pseudomonas sp.
AACCAGAGCAAAAACGTCGCGTAGACCTTCGGCGCTTCATGCACCAGCCGACTGGCATCAAGCAAATGAATGCGCCCTCGCCCGTCACTTGCTGGTTGCAGAATGTCCTCCAGTTGCAGCGCAGGCTCGCCAAACAAGGCTTCGGCGCCCTGCTGTTCCAGTACGGCCAGCCGACGCAGCAGTGCCTGACTGGAGCCTGTGGTCATCAGCGCGCTGTCCTCGCCCAACGCCTGAGGGTTGTCGCGCAAGTAATTGAGCAGCGCCTTGAGGTCCTTGATGTCCAGCAACAGCAAGCCTTCACGGTCCGCCACTTTGAATGCGGCATACAGCGCCGACTGCTGACTGTCAGTGAGCTCAAGCAAACTGCCTATCAGCAGCGGGCCCATTTCCGACAACGTTGTGCGAAGCGGATGCCCGGATTGACCATGCACATCCCAGAACGTAATCGGATACCCCTGTGGTTTGTGCTTCAACCAGGGCATTCCGGCGATGCGTTCGGCGATCTTGCCTTGAGGGTTTCCGGCAGCGCCGAGACCACAAAGATCACCTTTGATATCGGCGGCGAACACCGCCACTCCGGCGTCACTGAACACTTCTGCCAGGCGCTGCAGGGTGACGGTTTTCCCCGTGCCTGTGGCGCCCGCCACCAGGCCATGACGATTACCCAGCCGCAATATCTGGCCGACCGGTTGACCATCCAGCCCCGCGCCGATCAGTATCTGTTGAGAGTCCGGCATTTGTTCACCTACAGTTCATATGGGTTACATGCAGGAAGACCGAGGCGCGACACCCACCATTACCTGCATCGAGATTGCCAACCCGAGTCGGCCCCTTCACTCTAGTCCACCCTGCCAGTAGACGGTTCAGCACCGCCTTCTCGCAGACGAACATCTATCCTCGAGGGCGGTCAATCAGGGACAAAACAACGGAGAATTCCATCATCGTGCCTATCGCTTCTTCAGCGCAGAACGTTGCCTGCCTTAGCGTTTTTGCCTGCCAAACTGCAGTCGCGCTCTCATATTCAGAAACAGAAAGGTCCGGCGCGTGAAACGACTTGTCTGGCTTGCGGCGCTACTTCTGGCTGCCTTGCTGATTCCGTTTTTCATGGGTGGCATGGACATGTTCCATCGCCTGCGCAACTTTCCGCTGACGTTGTTCGTGGCCATGTTCGCCATGGTGCTGGTGGGGTGGTGCGCGAACACCCTGCGCTTGCGTCTGCTGCTCGGCGACAGCGCGGCGGGCGTGGGCATGCGCAAGAGTCTGGGCATCGTCATGGCTACGGAATTCGCCTACAGCGCAACCCCCGGCGGCAGCGGCGCACCGCTGACACTGGTGGCGCTATTGTCGCGCTGCGGCATCGGCCCGGCCAAAAGCACGGCAGCCTTCGCCACCGATCAGCTCAACGACCTGGTCTTCTTCCTGCTCGCCCTGATCGGCATTTTGATTTACGCCGTGTTTCACAAACTCAGCGAAAACCTGGAATGGATGCTGATCGCCAGCGCCCTGCTGATCGGCGCGGGGCTGTGCGTGTGCGCAGGTTTTGCGCGCTTTCATCGACGCATCATCCTGTTCAACGGCAAGCTGCTGACGCGCCTGAAGCGCAAAAACACCACGCGCATTCGCTGGGCTCGCAAACTGTTGCACTTTCGCGACGCGCTGGCGGAAACCTGGAAGATGCCCCATCGCATTCTGCTCAAGGTCTTCGCATTGACCTGCGTGCACTGGGGGTTGCGTTACAGCGTGCTGTATCTGGCGCTACGGGGGCTGGGGGTCGATATCGACTGGGCGTGGACGTTTCTGGTGCAGATGCTGTCGCTGAGTGCGGGACAGTTCAGCCTCTCGCCCGGTGGCGCGGGGGCTGCGGAATTGACCTCGGCGGCCCTGTTGGCGCCCATGGTCGGCAAATCGACCGCGGCGGCGGCGATTCTGATCTGGCGGATCGTGACCTACTACTTCTACCTGATTGCCGGCGGCCCGGTGTTTCTGCTGATGGTCGGTAAACCGCTGCTGATGAAACTACTGCGGATCAGGGCCAGCTGATTCAGCGTCCTCGCCCTTCAATTGCTCCCACAATTGCGCGGCCCCTTCGAAATCGGTGCCGTCATCGGGTGACAGTGCATCGGGGTCGTAACGCGAGAGGCAGCCTTCGCCGAGGGTCGGCGGGGCTTTGGATGTGGCCTTGTCGAGGGGGTCGGTCATTGCAAGGCTCCTGCGAGATGTTCGCGTTCTGTGGGAGCGAATGACGCTCCCACAGGGTCTAGCGCAGTTGCAGCTTAGTCAAACACGACCGTCTTGTTGTCGTGCACCAGCACGCGATCTTCCAAGTGTGCACGCAGACCACGCGCCAGCACCATCTTCTCGACGTCACGGCCAAAACGCACCATGTTCTCGATGCTGTCGCGGTGGCTGACGCGCACCACGTCCTGCTCGATGATCGGGCCGGCGTCCAGCTCTTCGGTCACGTAATGGCAGGTTGCACCAATCAGCTTGACGCCACGCAGCGACGCCTGGTGATAGGGCTTCGCGCCGACGAACGACGGCAGGAAGCTGTGGTGAATGTTGATGACCTGGTGAGCATATTCACGGCACAGTTGGGGCGGCAGGATCTGCATGTAACGCGCCAGCACCACGACGTCGGCGTCGTGCTGTTTGACCAGACGCGAGACTTCGGCAAACGCCGGCTCCTTGTCTTTCGGGTCCACTGGCACATGGTAGTAAGGAATGTTGTGCCACTCGACCATGGTGCGCAGGTCCTGGTGATTGGAAATCACACAGGCGATTTCACAGTCCAGCTCGTCGCTGTGCCAGCGGTGCAGCAAGTCAGCCAGGCAATGGGACTCGCGACTGGCCATCAGCACGACGCGCTTCTTCTGATCCGAGTCAGTGATGCGCCAGTCCATCGAGAATTCTTCAGCGATGGGCGCGAACGCTTCGCGGAAACCTTCCAGATCAAAAGGCAGGGTGTCGGCACGGATTTCATGACGCATGAAAAACCAGCCACTGAGATTGTCAGAGTGATGGCTCGCTTCGGTAATCCAGCCGTTGTACGACGCCAGAAAGTTACTGACTTTGGCAACGATGCCGACGCGGTCCGGGCAAGCAATCACCAGACGAAAAGTGCGCATGAGGGAAAACTCCAGAACTTCGCAAAGGCGGCTATTCTAGCCATTACCTGACGCCTGTGCAGTAACCGTATCGCACTGATTTTCATCGCGCCGCACAGCGGCTCCGATCAACGGTAATGGGTGGGTGTTGCTGCAGCCGCGGGCCTTGTACAGAAGCAGGTTTCGATAAAGCACTAAATAGAAGCCGTGTTTTAGCTCACACGCTCGAAACTCTTGTTTTGATACGACGTGCAGTCAGTGCGGTATTTCAAAATGCTACAGATAAAACTTCCCTTAAATGTTTACTTGCGCAAACACTGTGACTATTATTGCGTCATTACACCCTGCTCATCACCCCACAGGTAGCCCTCATGTCGCTGATCAACGAATACCGCGCAACAGAAGAAGCCATCAAAGAACTGCAAGCCCGCCTGCAAAACCTGCAGTCTGACGACAAACTGCAAAAAGAACTTGAGTTCGAAGGCAAACTGCGCACCCTGATGGGCGAATATCAAAAATCCCTGCGCGACATCATTGCGCTGCTGGATCCAGAATCCAAACTGAAAGCGCCACGTGGCGGCGCTGCAGTCAAAACTACCGGCACCAAGCGCGCGCGCAAGGTTAAGCAATACAAGAACCCGCACAACGGTGAAATCATCGAAACCAAAGGCGGCAACCACAAGACTCTGAAAGAGTGGAAAGCCAAGTGGGGCGGTGACGAAGTAGAAAGCTGGGCAACTCTGCTGGGCTAATAGTCCGCGTGTTGCGACAGCCGTTGTACAGTGATGTGCGACCTGAAAAACGCCAGCGAAAGCTGGCGTTTTTTATTGCCCCGAGTTTTTCATCGAGGGCTTCACAAACCCAGTCGTTGTTTGAGTTGCAGGGAATAATCCTGCCATTGGGCCAACACCTTCAACTGCTCTGGCGTCGCCTTCAGCGACAGCTCTATCAAGGCCTTGGTAAAGGCTTTCAGCGTATTCGGGGCCCCGGCCAGCGGGTCAGTCAGGCGTTGCTGACAAAAGCCCAGCCAGCGTTGCTGCTCGGCAACGCTCAAGGTTTCCGCGAAGTTTCGCGCGCGATAACGGAACAGCAATTCAGGCAGCCGCGGATCGTCGAACGGCCAGGATTCGCTGCCCAGTTGTTGCGGTTCTGCATGACGCACCTGCTCGCAAAGACGCCGATCCCGATCATTAATAAACCCGTCATACAACTGTTGCTCAGGGTCCTCGCTGACAGCGAATTCATCGCTGCTGTAGATCTTTTTCAGTTTGTCTTGCCAGATCCCCTGGCCTTCGTTCAGACCCAAGGTGCGCTGTTTATAGACGTCCATATTCAGTTGCAGGCGCTGACGATCTTCCTCGCGCAAAACGCTCAGGGGCGCGACCACCGGGCATTTGTTTATATGCAGTAATTTGAGCGGCACCGGCAACTGACCGTCCGAGAGATCCTCACGCCGGGTATATAAGCGCTGACGCAGGGTGTCGCCATCTTCATCCAGTAATGGACGGTGGTCATGAAAAAGATCGCACACAATCAGTGCATTGCGATTGGTCGGGTGCCAGGCCAGCGGTAGAACTACGCTTAAATAACTTCGCGCAGCAGAAAAGCGCCCGGAAATATGCACCAGCGGCTGCAGCAGACGGATCTGATCCTGAACCTTGTGTTTACTGCGCAACTGGAAAAGATAGTCATACAGCTTGGGTTGTTTGTCTCGAATCAAACGCGCCAGCGCAATCGTAGCGCGCACATCGGAAAGTGCGTCGTGCGCCTGTCCGTGGTCGATGCCATTGGCAGCCGTCAGACGTTCCAGTTTGACGGTCACGCGCCCTTCTTCTTGCGGCCAGACAATCCCTTCGGGACGAAGAGCGTAAGCGGTACGCACGACATCGATCAAATCCCAGCGACTGTTGCCACCCTGCCACTCGCGCCCATACGGGTCGAAGAAGTTGCGATACAGACTGTAGCGGGTCATCTCATCGTCGAAGCGCAGGGTGTTGTAACCCGCGCCACACGTGCCGGGCAGCGACAGCTCGGCATGCACGCGGGTCATGAAATCCGCTTCGCACAGGCCCTTCTCCGCCAGTCGGTCAGGCGTGATGCCGGTCACCAGGCACGCCGCCGGATGGGGCAGGATGTCGTCGCTGGGCTGGCAATAGAGGTTGACCGGCTGACCGATCTCGTTGAGCTGATCGTCAGTGCGGATGCCCGCCATCTGCAGGGGGCGGTCGTTACGCGGATTGATCCCGGTGGTTTCGTAGTCGTACCAGAAGATGCTGGAAGTCACGGGCTTATCCTGAGCAAAAGACCGACGAAGTCTACCAGATCAACCCGGCCGCCCCGCGCCCCCGAACGCCCACACAAGGTGTTTAAGGACGTTTCCCACAACACAGCCGCCCATCCTCCGGTTGCTTACCTACCGTACCGTGGCTAGCATCAAACTTTATTCTCAGGCGCACCCCTCCCGACAATGTCCTCTTCGCAAGCCTGGCCAAGGAATGCTGTACAGCCTGCTCCTCTGGACAACCGCATCCGCATGGAAACCCCGGAGGGCATCGACCTGCTGTTGCGCCCGGCCGGGCTGCTGTCGCGATCGCTGGCGTTCACCATCGACCTGGGCATTCGCGGCGTGCTGCTGATCGCGCTTTTCTACGCGTTCCACCTCTTTGGCGAGTTCGGGACCGGGTTGTTCGTCCTTGCGCTGTTTTTCGTCAACTGGTGGTACATGGTGCTGTTCGAAGTGCTGCATCAAGGGCGTACGCCCGGCAAGCAGATCATGGGCCTGCGGGTGGTCCACGACGACGGCACCCCGGTGGGGTGGTCGGCATCCCTGTTGCGCAACCTGCTGCGATTCGTCGACATGCTGCCCTTTGGCTACAGCGTCGGCGCCTTTGCCTGCCTGCAGCACCCGCTGTTCAAACGCCTGGGCGACCTGGCCGCAGGCACGCTGGTGATTTATCGCGATGCCCCAGTGGTGCGCCCCGACCTGCCCGAAGCCCCCGCAATCATCGCGCCTCTGGTGTTGAGCCTCGACGAGCAGCGTGCCGTGCTGTCCTTTGCAGAGCGTCAGGCTTCGCTCGCTCCCGCACGCGTTCAGGAACTGGCAGCGATCGTCGCTGAGCCTTTGCAAACGCCAGGCGGCGCCCATTCATCCCATGCCGTGGGCCACCTGAATGGCATCGCTCGGACACTGGCGGGCTCGGCATGAAGCAACGCCAGTTCGAGCAGCGTTACCAGGGCGAGTGGTCAACCTTCGCTGAGCGTCTGGATGCGCTGGAGCGCAGTCGCCGAAAAAACCCTGCGGGAGACGGATTCACCGAACAGTACCGACTGATCTGTCGGCACTTGGCCTTGGCGCAGGAACGCGGCTACAGCAGCCATCTGATCGACCCCTTGCAGCAGCTGGCGATGCGCGGCCATCAGCAGTTGTATCGCCACCGCAGCCAGTTCATGGCGCAATTACTGGGTTTTGTGCTCGCTGACTTTCCGCGACTGGTGCGCGCCGAATGGCGGCTGGTCGCGATCGCCTGCGTGCTGTTTTTCGGCAGCCTGATCGTCATGGGTCTGTTGGTCTATGGCTATCCGGACCTGATCTACAGCGTCGTCAGCCCCGCGCAGGTGGGCGAGATGGAAAGCATGTACGACCCCGCAGCAAGGCGTATCGGCCAGGCCGCCGAGCGGGCGTCGAGCAC
>CAURWS010000193.1:0-6788 GCA_963528485.1 uncultured Pseudomonas sp.
ATCGTCAGCCAGCTCGCATCAAACCCCAACCGCTGTTGATAGATCGCGTACAGCGGCGTCGGCAGCGTGGTGCCGACCATGGCGATCAGCAACGCAGCGGCGGCGATGAAGAAGTCGCGAGTAGACGGTGAAGCGGGCGAGGTCATGAATCCTCCGGGCAGGATAAAAAAGGACACACATTATTGGCCAATTGCGTACAAAACGTCGGAAAAGTTTCTGTGGGAAGTGGACCACGGCACAGCTCGTAACGTTCGATGCCGCAGGTCAAGCTCCCCGGGAGTAAGCCGAAACTGGCGATGAAAACGTTAACATTCGATGCACTCGGCTCATCGCTTCTGACCCTCATCGTGCTAGCCTTGTGCACATCAGCAACCCTGTGGTCGCCCCGCAGGTTGTCCCGTTTCAAGGCCGCCAGAAGTCCATGAGCAAAAAGACCCCCGTCACCATTTCCGACATCGCCCGCCGCGTGAACATGACGCCGGTCACTGTGTCCCGCGCACTGAACAAACCCGACCTGGTCAAGCCCGCGACCCTGGCGCGCATTCTGGAAGTGGCGCAGGAACTCGACTACGTGCCCAACGCTTTCGCCCGCAGCCTCAAGCGCAGCGAGAGCATGATCATTGGCGTGATCACCGCGTCGGTCGACAACCCCTTTTACAGCGAGATGATCAAGGCGATTTCCCGCGAGGCGAAGAAGCACGGCTACACCATCATGCTGGTGGACACCGACGGCTCTGAGGAGCTGGAGCGCAAGGCCGTGGACACCCTGCTCAGTTATCGCGTGGCGGGCATCGTGCTGTCGCCGGTGTCGGACGAGCCGGAATACCAGCCTCAATACCTGAGCCGCCTGAGCAATGGCGACGTGCCAGTGGTGCAACTGGACCGCTCACTGCATGGCAGCCCGTTCAGCCACGTGGTGCTCGACAACTACCACAGCGGCCTGAAGGGCGCGCGTTATCTTCTGGCGCAAAGCCCGCGCATGCAGCGCCTGCTGGTACTGACCGGCCCTGCCCATTCGCGGATTTCCGAAGAGCGCCTCAAGGGCGTGAAAGCGGCGCTGGCCGAGAGTGGCAAGGACGTGCAGCTGGATGTGTTTGCCGGTGACTACACCCTTGAGCCGTCGTACCAGAGCACCCTGGACTACCTGAGCGAGCACGCCGTACCGGATGCGATTTTCGGCTTCAACCAACTGATCACTCTGGGCGCCATGCGTGCGCTGCGTGATCGCGGCATCGCCCACGACAGCCTGCCCATCTGCGGCATCGACCGCCTGCCATTTGCCGACATCTTCGGCATTCCGATTGCCTGTATTGCGCACGATGCCTCGCGAGCGGGCAGCCAGGCAGTGACCTTGCTGCTGGAGCGGATTCAGGATCGGTTCTTGCCCAAGGCCAAGGTGGTGATAATCGGCGAATTGGAGAACGGCGCAGCGGGTTGATTTTCTCCGCCGAACTCACTCCTACAAACGACCGGAATTGACATCGCTACCGGCTGGTATACCCCCCATCAATCGGTAACGACACCCCACTGATCATCGACGCCGCATCGCTCAACAGAAACAGGATCGGTGCCGCCACTTCCGCCGTTTCAGCAAAACGTCCCAGCGGAATGGCCGCCAGCGCAGGGTCGCGCTTGCTCGGCTCGCTCCAGGCCATCTGCCCCATCGGCGTCAGGGTCACGGTGGGGTTGACGCTGTTGACCCGGATCCCGTGCTTGCCCCACTCGCCACATTGCACGCGGGTCATGGCGTCCATCGCGCCTTTCGACGCGCAGTAGCTCAGGTGATCGTCCAGCCCCACCAGTGATGCCTGGCTCGACACGTTGACGATGCTGCCCTTCACCCCCTCTCTGATCATCGCCTTGGCCACGCTCGCCGCGACCATCGCAGAGGCCCGCACGTTGACCGCCATGACCTGATCGAAGGCCTGCGCGCTGACCTCGGTCGCCGCTTCAAGAATGGATAGCCCGGCGCAATTGACCAGGCCGTGCATCACCGGCAATTCGGCGAGCGACGCGGCCAATTGTGGGTGATCGGCCACGTCCGCCCGCAAGACGCGACACCCCTGGGCCTCGAGCTTGTGCAACGCGGCCGGGTCACGCCCCAAGGCGTACACCTGGGCGCCGCTGGCCAGCAATTGCTGCACGACCTCCCAACCGATGCCGCTGCTGGCGCCGGTCACGAGCATGCGCTGAGCGCTGAAATCAAAGTGAGCGCAGTTCAAGGTCAAGCTCCCTGCAAGCGATGCATGATGGGTTTGAGCGCCGGGTACAGCGCCACGTAATCGGCGAACAGGCGCGAATACAGCGCAACGTTTTGCGCCTGAGGTTCGGCGCGACGTTCCAGCTGCACCCAGCCTTTATGCACCTGCGCTTCGTCCACCAGGCCCACTGCATGGGCGGCCAGCAGCGCCGCACCGAGGGCCGCTTCGACCTCCTGCACGATGGTGTAGACCGGGAAGTTGGTGACGTCGGCGATGATCTGCATCCACAAATCCGAATGGCTCGCGCCGCCGACCACGATCAGTTGAGGGTCCAGCGATTGCGCGCCTTTGGTGCCTGCCTCGATGTTGTGGCGCAGGGCGAAGGTCACGCCTTCGAGCACTGCGCGGTACAGGTGAATGCGACTGTGAAACAGGGTCAGGCCGACGAAACTGCCGCTGGCTTTCGGGTCCCAGACCGGGCTGCGCTCCCCCATCAGATAAGGCTGAAACAGCACGCCGTCGCTGCCTGCGGGAATCTGCGTGGCGGCACGTTCGAGGATGGCGTGGCTGTCTTCGCCGGTCTCGCGACCCTGCAGTTCTTCGGCCTGGCAGAACTGCTCGCGAAACCAGCTGACCGACGCCCCCGCCGTGATCGCGCCACCGAAGATATAGAGGTCTTTGGCGCCATTGAAGACGTGGGGAAAACTCACCAGGCCATGACGGGCATCCACCTGCTGATTGAGGTAGCCCCAGCACATGCTGGTGCCGATCATCGCCACGTGGTTGCCCGCCTGTGTGACGCCCGCGGCGAAGGTGGCCATGGCCGCATCGACGCCACCGCCGAGCAACGCAATGCCCGCCTGCAGGCCCAGACGCTCGGCCCATTCAGGGAGCAGCTCACCGACCACATCGCCGGAGTGCACCAGCCGCTCGGGCATCATCGATTGCGCGATGCCCAGCGCGTCGAGCATCTCTGTCGACCAGCTTCGCGCCTCGATGTCGTAGACGCCGCCGATGTTGCCCGCCGAGCTGTGATCCACCGCGACCTCACCCGTCAGGCAATAGTTGATGTAGCTGTTGGGCGGCAGCAGGTAGCGGGTTTCGGCCCAGACCCGTGGCTGTTTGTCCTTGAGCCAGAGCATCTTGGTGAAGCCGTAATAGCTGTCCACCGAGTTGCCGGTGATCGCGTACAGGCGTTCGAGATCGACGTTCTGGTTGACCCACTCGACCTGCTCTTCGGCGCGGCGGTCCATCCAGATCAGGCAGGGGTACAGGGGTTTGATCTGCGCATCGACGGCAATGCCCGAACCGCCGTACAGGCTACTGACGCAGAGGGCTTTGACGCTGTCTTTCGGCACGCCGCTTTTGGCCATGCAGGCGGCGACGCAGATCTGTACGGCATCGAGCCAGACCTGCGGCCACTGCTCGGCCCAGCGCGGTCTGGGGGTATCGACCTTATAGCCGTGACTGTGCTGCGCGACGATGCCGCCCTGGGCATCGACCAGCAACGCCTTGGTGCTCTGGGTGCCAATGTCGACCCCGATGACGTATTCCATCTTCACGCACTCTCTTGTTATTGGTTGAATCGCTGGATCTTCGGCGCTCACACCGACGCCATCGCGGATAAATCCGCTCCCACAGAAGATTTGCATTCCACCTGTGGGAGCCGGTTTGCTGGCGAATGGGGTGTGTCATTCAACGCATCAGTGAATGACCGGACGCATTCGCCAGCAAGCCGGCTCCCACGCCCTTCGGGCAGAAGCTGCAATCAACCATTCACCGGCTTGAGCAACACCTTGATCGACTTGGTCGAGTTCGCCAGTTCGAACGCTTCTGCATAGTCATCCAGCCCGAAGTCGTGGGTGACGATGCCTTTGGAGGTCACCAGCCCGCGCTCGAACAGATCGATGGCGATCGGGTAGCAATACGGCCCCAGGTGAGCGCCGCGCACGTCCAGTTCCTTGCGGTCGCCGATGATCGACCAGTCGGCGCTGGTCTCGGCGCCGAACACGCTGAACTCGACGAAACGCCCCAGTTTGCGGATCAGGTCCAGGCCCTGGGTCACGCCGACCGGCACGCCGGTGGTCTCGATGTACACGTCGCAGCCGTAGCCATCGGTCAGGCCGTTGATGATCTCCCGGGCGTTGTCGCGGCTCGGGTTGATCACCACATCGGCGCCGAACTTCTTCGCCAGTTCCAGACGCTCGTCGACCATGTCGATGACCACCAGCTTCTTCGGTGTTTTAAGCGCAGCGACCTGTACCATGCACAGTCCCAGGGTGCCTGCACCGGCGATGACCAGTACGTCGTCGAGCTGCACGTCGCCCCTGTTCACGGTGTGAATCGAGCAAGCCATCGGCTCGATCAGCGCAGAATCTTCCAGCGAAACGGACTCGGGAATCTTGTGCACGATGGCGGTTTTCGGGATGCGCATGTACTGCGCCATGCCCCCTTCGGCGACGTCCTTCTGGAAGCCGAAAATGTTGTGCACCTCGCACATCCAGTACTTGCCGGACTTGCAGAATTTGCACTTCTCGCAAGGCACGATCTGCTCGGCGATGACCTTGTCGCCGACCTTCACGCCGAAGTGCTCCTCAGCGCCCTCGCCCACCGAATCCACGTAGCCGAAGAACTCGTGACCCGGCACCACAGGCGCCTTGACCCACGGGCTTTCGCCGCCCCAGAACATCGCCGCGCCCGAATGGCATTTGCAGTCACTGGCGCAAATGCCGCAGGCGCCGATGCGGATGACCAGCTCGTTGATGCGCGCGACCGGTTTGCTGATCTGCTCCAGACGGTAGTCTTTCGGGGCGTGGCAGACGACGGCTTGCATGGTGGTTTTTGTGTTTGTTTCCATGTCGGGTTACCTGTTTGAGATGTTCGGATGCGGATCGTGGCCGCTGATTTCGATTCGGATTCGTGGGTGACCGCTCTGGCCGCATCGCGAGCAAGCCCCATCCCCCACACATTTATTTATGCCGCTGCCGACTGATGAAAATCGCCAGCAAAATGATTGCGCCCTTGATCACGCTCTGCACGTACGGCGACACGCCGAGCATGTTCAATCCGTTGTTGAGTACCCCCAACAGCATGGCCCCAACCAGGGTGCCGATGATCACGCCGCGACCACCGGCAATCGACGCGCCGCCCAGTACCACGGCGGCAATGGCATCCAGCTCGAAACCAACCCCGGCGTTGGGCTGGCCGCTCATCAGACGCGACGACAGCACCAGCCCGGCAATCGCTGCCGTCAGGCCGCTGATGGAATACACCAGCAGCTTGAAGCGTGAAGCCCGCACGCCGGAAAGACGCACCGCTTCTTCGTTGCCGCCGATGGCGTAGACGTAACGCCCGATGCGCGTGTGTTGCAGCAGCACCCAGGCGAAGAAGTAGGTCAGCAGCATGATCAGGATCGGCACCTGAATACCGAAAAAGGTGCCGCGACCAAACCAGGCGAACCAGTCCGGCATCCCGGAAATCGGATAACCGTCGGTGTACATCAGCCCCAAGCCGCGGGCGATGCCCATGGTCGCGAGGGTCACGATGATCGGCGGCATCTTCAGGTAGGCGACAAAGATGCCGTTGCCGACGCCAAAGCCCACGCCGATCAGCAGGCCGATGAGGATCGCGATCGGCGCCGGAACGCCCGCGATCATCAGGCCTGTGGTCAAGGTGCCGGACAACGCCATCACCGGCCCCACCGACAGATCGATGCCGCCGGTGAGGATCACGCAGGTCATGCCCACGGCGATGATCGCGTTGATCGACACTTGCCTGGCGATGTTTTCCAGATTCGCGCCGGTGAGGAATTTGTCGCTGGCGAAGATCATGAAGACCGTCACCATCACCAGCCCGATGAAGGGATAAAACGCCGGCGAGCGAATCAGCTGGGCGAAGTTGATCTTCATGCGGTTGGGTTGTGCGGTCATGGTTTTAATGGACGTGTTCACTGTTCAGACTCCCGGTAGCATGGCGCATCACTTCTTGCGGGTTGATGTCGCTTGCCTGCAGCACGTTGACGATGGCGCCCTTGTTGAAGACGGCCACGCGATCGCACATGCCGATGATTTCCGGCAGTTCCGAGGAGATCATGATGATCGCGAAGCCTTGTTCGGTGAGTTTGCGCATCAGGGTGTAGATCTCCGCTTTCGCGCCCACATCGATGCCACGGGTCGGTTCGTCGAAGATCAAAATGTCGCAGTGGTGATTGATCCAGCGCGCGATCACCACCTTCTGCTGATTGCCGCCGCTGAGGTTGATCACCCGGCTTTCGCAGGTTGGCGCCTTGATCGACAGCTGCTTCATCAGCTCGGCTGTTGTGGTGTCTTCCTTGTGCCGGTCGAGCAGGTGCGCGGCGCCTTCGTACTTGCCCAGGTTGTTCAGCGAGATGTTTTCGCGAATGCTGAAATCGACGATCAACCCTTCACTCTTGCGGCTCTCGGGCAGCAGGCCGATGCCGTTGGCCAGGGAATGCGCGGGGTCGCTTAGGTTGACCGACTGGCCGCGCAGCAGCACGTCCTTGCTCACCACCGGCAACGCGCCGATCACCCCCAGCGCCAGCTCCGTGCGCCCGGAGCCGACCAGCCC
>CAURWS010000194.1:0-6734 GCA_963528485.1 uncultured Pseudomonas sp.
TGAGAATCGGGTCGCGCTCATTCCACAGTGCCAACCCCAGGCACCAGTGCTGGGCTTTGTCAGAGAACCCGGCCAGCCCGTCTTCGCCCCAGCGATAGGTGCGACTGCGCGCATGATCGTGTGGGAAGTAATCCCAAGCGTTGCCATCGGCGCTGTAGTCCTCACGCACCGTGCCCCACTGACGATCACTCACATAAGGGCCCCACTCGCGCCATTGCGCGGCGGTGTCTCCTGAGAGGCGCAATCCTTCGACCGTTTGCTGCAACTTCTTGTGGGTCAATTCGGCAGGCATGTTCACTTCCAGAAAGGATTCAGATTGAACGGCTGAAAACCGGCGCTTGTTGCAAGAAATCTATCGAGAGGCGCCTTTGGTCAAATAATTGGCAATCAGGTTATTCACAGCCCCATTAGGGATGGCAATTAGACGGCTCGCGAGGCGGGTGTATGGTTTCAACGTCGAAACACATTCCGGCCCCCTTCGGTATTACGCGTTGCTCAGGACGTGAAGCATCACAGCGGTGAATGGATCAAACGTGGGTGCCCAGATCGGGGGCGGAGGCGGTATGAATACATTGGGTGATCTGGCGTCCAGACGAAACAACAATTTCAACCTGATCCGCATGCTCGCCGCCACCGCTGTGCTGATCTCCCACAGTTATCCACTGGCGCAGGGCAGCGAAGCGGTCGAGCCCTTGTCGAAATGGATTGGCCTGTCACTGGGCGAACTGGCCGTCGTGACGTTCTTCTGCGTGTCCGGTTTCTTCATTTCCCTGAGCCGCGATCGCGCACCTGGCTCAATCGATTTCTTCGCCGCGCGCTTTTTGCGCATTTACCCCGGGCTGACCCTCGTTCTGCTGCTCAGCGTATTTCTGATCGGCCCAATCTTTACGACACTGGGCACGCTCGAATATTTCCGCTCGACTGCAATTTACAGTTACCTCGGCAATAACCTGATGCTGTTCAGCATGAAGTTTCAGTTGCCCGGCGTGTTTGAAGACACCCCGTGGCCAGGCATCAACGGCTCGCTGTGGACTCTTTTTTATGAGGTCACGCTGTATGTGCTGGTCGGTGGGTTGGGCGCGTTTGGGTTCTATGGAAAGGGCAACCGGTTCGCCGGTTTTCTGCTGGTGTACGCCGTCGTCTACGTCGCCTTCAAAGTCCTGCTCGCCAACACTCAAATGCTGAGCGAACTGCATCGCGCGCAGTTCTTCTTCACCTGGAGTTTGCCGTTCGTACTCGGCATGTCGCTGTATCGTTATCGTCAGCACATCCCGCATCGCTTCATCTGGTTCCTGCCTCTGGCAGCATTGGCGGCCTGGTCGTATCAGAAACCCTGGTTCTTTGAGTGCTTCGTGTTGGCGTGGACGTACCTGATTTTCTATCTCGGGTTTGCCACCAATACCCTGGTTGATCGCTACAACCAGCTCGGTGATTACTCCTATGGCGTGTACATCTATGCATTCCCGGTTCAGGAAATACTCGCTCATCTGTTCAAGGGCATCAGCCCGATTCCCATGATGCTGGCGGCATTTCCCATCGTACTTATCGCTGCCGTTTTCTCCTGGCATTTCATCGAGAAGCCCGCGATGTCCAGACGTCACGCCTTCGCGGCAACACTTAACAACCGACTGGATGGCGTGAAAGCGTATTGGGCAGGCGCAGGGAAGGGCGCAGCTTGATGCTGCGCTCAGTATTCAATCGGTGCACGGCGGACAGGGAAGTATCGATGAAGCGATTTCTAGTGCTGGACAGTTTTCGGGGCCTCTGCGCCCTTAGCGTCGCCATCTATCACGTGCACATTTTGCAGAGCTTCGGCGAGTGGTCGTTCTTTCGCAACGCTCACTTCCTCGTCAGCTTCTTCTTCGTGCTTAGCGGTTTCGTGATGTTCCACACCTACGGTCAACGCCTCGCATCGACGGGCCAGTTCAGGCAGTTCTTCATCACCCGCACCTTTCGACTTTACCCGCTGCACGTGTTCGTTTTGATTCTGGCCATCGGGCTTGAGGTCATGAAGCTGTGCGCGGAGCACGCCGGCATCGCATTCAACCAAGGCAGCTTTACCGGGCAACGAGCACCTCAGGAGATCATCCCCAACCTGCTGCTCCTGCAATCCTGGTGGCCGGGGTTCAACGCACAGTCCTTCAACTTCCCGGCGTGGAGCATAAGCGTCGAGTACTACATCTACATGATCTTCGCGGCGATCCTGCTATTCACACCTCGACTCTCAATGACGGTGTTCGTCGGGCTTTCTTTGGCAGCGGCGGTGCTCCTTTTCCTGGGCATGGCGCCGATGATGGAACCTGTGCTGCAAGGTTTGTCGTGTTTCTTTGCAGGGGTGATCACCTACCAGATCTACCGTCTGATCCAGGACCTGACAGGCAGCCGCTGGTTATTCACAGCCCTGGAGGCCATTGGTTTGCTGCTCGTGGCTTTCACCATGGTCACGGACATCGCCCAACAGCAGATCGTCCTGATGCTGCTGTTCTGTGGAGTGATCCTGATCTTCTCTTTCGAAGGCGGGGTATTTTCAGGGCTGTTCAAAGCCAAGCCGTTCGAGCGACTGGGAACGTTGTCCTACTCGATCTACATGACCCACGCGATGATTCTCTTCGCGTTCACATTAGTCCTGTTGTTGGCGGGCAAGGTCACCGGCCATGCCTTCGTCACTTACCCCGCGACAGTCTCCGGCCCAATGATTTCATTCGGCAGCGCAGTGGCTGACAACCTGTTGTTGATCGTGCTGCTCGGGGTAATCGTCGGGTTGTCGGCGCTGACCTATCAGTTCATCGAACTGCGCGGCATTCAGTGGGGCAAGCGCTGGGCGGCAAAAGGGCGGGGAGCTTCTGTGCTTGAGCCTGCCAAGACCGCAGGTTGAGGTCCGAGGCCCTACAAAACAAAACCCCGGACGATCTGCATCGGCCGGGGTATTGTGTTGAGCGGATGAACCTTAAAAATCCAGGTTCGATACCGCCAGTGCATTGGCTTCGATGAAGTCGCGGCGTGGTTCTACAGCGTCGCCCATCAGCGTGTTGAAGATCTGATCGGCAGCGATTGCGTCTTCGATGGTGACCTTCAGCATGCGGCGTACGGTCGGGTCCATCGTGGTTTCCCACAGCTGATCCGGGTTCATTTCGCCCAGACCTTTGTATCGCTGGATGCTGTGGCGCTTGGTGCTTTCGGCCATCAGCCAGGCCAGTGCTTCCTTGAACTCAGTGACCGGCTTCTTGCGCTCGCCACGTTGAACGTAGGCACCTTCCTCAAGCAGGGTGCTGATCTGCGCGCCCAGAGCGGTAACAGTCTTGTAGTCGTTGCTGCCGAAGAAGTCGCGGTTGAACGTGACGTAGTTGGACAGGCCGTGGGAGATCAGCTCGACCTCTGGCAGCCAGACATTACGTTCACGGTCTTCACGCAGGCTAGCCTTATAGACGAGACCCGACTTCTCACCGACACGCAGACGCTCATCAAACTTGGCCAGCCAGTCTCGCATGGCGGCGTGATCCGACAGTTGTTCCATCGATACCGGCGGCAGGTACACGAAGTGCTCGGTCAGCTCCTGAGGGTACAGGCGCGACAGACGCTTCAGCGTCTTCATGACCATGCGGAAATCGTTGACCAGTTTCTCCAGCGCAGCGCCGGAAATACCAGGGGCCGATTCGCTCAGGTGCAGGCTCGCATCTTCAAGGGCCGACTGCGTCATGTACTCTTCCATGGCGTCGTCGTCTTTGATGTATTGCTCTTGCTTGCCTTTCTTCACTTTGTAGAGCGGCGGCTGGGCGATATAGATGTAGCCACGCTCGACAAGCTCCGGCAGTTGACGGAAGAAGAACGTCAGCAGCAGGGTACGGATGTGCGAACCGTCGACGTCAGCATCGGTCATGATGATGATGTTGTGATAGCGCAACTTGTCGATGTTGTACTCTTCGCGACCGATGCCGCAGCCCAGCGCGGTGATCAAGGTGCCGACTTCCTGCGAGGAAATCATCTTGTCAAAACGCGCCTTCTCGACGTTTAGGATCTTGCCCTTCAACGGCAGGATGGCCTGGGTCTTACGGTTGCGACCCTGCTTGGCAGAACCGCCTGCAGAGTCACCCTCCACCAGGTACAGTTCGGAAAGGGCAGGGTCTTTCTCCTGGCAGTCCGCCAGTTTGCCTGGCAGGCCGGCGATGTCCAGTGCACCTTTACGACGGGTCATTTCACGGGCTTTACGCGCCGCTTCACGCGCGCGCGCAGCGTCGATCATCTTGCCTACAACGGCCTTGGCTTCGTTCGGGTTTTCCAGCAGGAAGTCCGAGAAGTATTTACCCATCTCTTGTTCAACTGCGGTTTTCACTTCAGAAGAAACCAGCTTGTCTTTGGTTTGCGAGCTGAACTTAGGATCAGGCACTTTCACCGAGATGATCGCGGTCAGGCCTTCACGGGCATCGTCACCGGTGGTCGCAACTTTATGCTTCTTAGCCAGACCTTCCTGCTCGATGTAGTTGTTCAGGTTACGCGTCAGCGCGGAACGGAAACCCACGAGGTGAGTACCGCCATCACGCTGAGGAATGTTGTTGGTGAAGCACAGCAGGTTTTCGTTGAAGCTGTCGTTCCACTGCAACGCAATCTCGACGCCCACACCATCATCACGCTGGATATTGAAGTGGAACACCTGGTTGACTGCCGTCTTGTTGGTGTTCAGGTATTCAACGAAAGCACGCAGACCGCCTTCGTATTTGAACAGCTCTTCCTTGCCGCTACGCTCATCCTTCAGGACGATTCCGACGCCGGAGTTGAGGAACGACAGTTCACGAATCCGCTTGGCCAGGATGTCCCAGCTAAAGTGGATGTTCTTGAAAGTTTCCGCCGATGGCTTGAAGTGAATCTCGGTACCTGTGGTATCGCTCTCGCCGACGATTTTCATCGGCTCCTGAGGGACGCCGTGGACGTAGGTCTGTTCCCAGATCTTGCCGCTGCGGCGAACAGTCAGGTTCAGTTCTTCGGAGAGGGCGTTCACAACCGACACACCCACACCGTGCAGACCGCCGGATACTTTGTAGGAGTTGTCGTCAAACTTACCCCCGGCGTGCAGTACGGTCATGATGACCTCGGCTGCGGACACGCCTTCCTCTTTATGCACGTCGACCGGAATGCCGCGACCGTTGTCGCGAACGGTGATGGATTCGTCCGGGTGGATGATGATGCTGATGTCGTCGCAATGGCCAGCCAGAGCTTCGTCGATCGAGTTGTCTACTACCTCAAACACCATGTGGTGAAGACCACTGCCATCGTCCGTATCGCCGATGTACATACCGGGACGCTTGCGTACGGCATCAAGTCCTTTCAGCACCTTGATGCTGGACGAGTCGTACGTTTGATTTTCGCTCATGCATTCACTCCCGATGGTCGTGGGTCTGGGTGATACTGCCGTGTTCCACGTGGAACAAAGCAACTGGCGTTTCCGTCTGCCAGCCTTCCCTCAACAATTCATGATCTACACAGGTGATAAAAACCTGGCAGTGTAATTCTTCCAGCAAGCGACACAATGCGCTGCGGTGGTGTTCGTCGAGCTCCGATGGCAGGTCGTCGACGAGGTAAATACATTGGCCACGGCGGGCCTGACTCACTAGATGTCCTTGTGCGATACGCAGTGCGCAGACCACCAGTTTCTGTTGGCCGCGTGAAAGGATATCTGCCGCGTTGTGGCCACCCAGCCTCAGTCGCAGATCTGCGCGTTGCGGACCGGCTTGGGTGTGACCCATTTGCTGATCGCGGTGAAGGGAAGAGGCGAGCACAGTGCTCAAGTCTTTCTCTTTATCCCACCCGCGGTAGTAGCTCAGGGTCAGACCTTCAAGCTGAACCAGCTCGCTCAAAGTCTTTTCGAAGACAGGCTTCAGGCCCTTGATGTAGGCGCGACGAAACTCATCAATTTCGTCGCTGGCAAGGCACAACTCTCGGTCCCAAGCCGCCTGAGAAGCACCGTCAAGTGTACCATGCCGAAGCCACGAGTTTCGCTGCCTCAGGGCCTTCTGCAAACGCTGCCAAGTAGCCATGAACCGAGGTTCCACGTGGAACACTCCCCAATCCAGAAACTGTCTTCTGATTTTGGGAGCACCCTCAAGGAGCCGAAAACTGTCAGGGTTGATCAGTTGCAGCGGCAGCGTTTTAGCGAGCTGAGCTGCGCTTTTGGCATTCTGGCCGTCGATACGAATCTGAAATTCGCCTTGGCGGTCGCGAGAAATGCCCAGATTGCTGTGGCCACCCTCGGCGAGTTCTACCTGCCCAAAGACGGTGCAAGCCGGTTGTTCATACTGGATGACTGGCAGCAGGCGGACGCTGCGAAATGACCGGGCGAGCCCAAGCAAATGTATGGCTTCCAGGACACTGGTTTTCCCACTGCCATTGGCGCCATAAAGGATGTTGATGCGGGGAGAGGGGGAGAAGGTCACCGGGTGCAGATTGCGCACCCCGGTGACCGAGACGCGACTGAGAGACATCTATTGCCTGCTGATTACAGGCGCATCGGCATGACAACGTAAGCCGAATCGTCGTTACCAGACTCCTGAACCAGCGCGCTGCTGTTGGAGTCGGACAGGATCAGACGCACTTGTTCAGTGGTCATCACCCCCAAAACGTCGAGCAAGTAGCTCACGTTGAAACCGATCTCCAGCGAACTGCCACTGTAGTCGACGCTGATCTCTTCTTCTGCTTCTTCCTGCTCCGGGTTGTTCGCCTGAATCTTCAGCTGACCGCTGGCC
>CAURWS010000195.1:0-6731 GCA_963528485.1 uncultured Pseudomonas sp.
GCTGGAGACCGATTGCAGGGCGTTGATCGCCACCGTCAGGCCGCCGTCGGTGCCGTTCTTGAAGCCCACGGCCGAAGACAAGCCGGAAGCCATCTCGCGGTGGGTCTGGGATTCGGTGGTGCGCGCGCCGATGGCCGACCAGCTGATCAGGTCCTGCAGGTACTGCGGGGAGATCGGGTCCAGCGCTTCGGTGGCGGTCGGCAGACCTTTTTCAGCCAGGTCCAGCAGCAGCTGGCGACCGATGTGCAGGCCGTCCTGAATCTTGAAGGAGTCGTCCAGGTACGGGTCGTTGATCAGGCCTTTCCAGCCGACTGTGGTGCGTGGCTTCTCGAAGTACACGCGCATGACCAGGTAAAGGGTGTCGGACAGCTCGGCAGACAGGGCCTTGAGGCGCTCTGCGTATTCGTGGGCCGCCTTGATGTCGTGGATCGAGCAGGGGCCGATCACGATGAACAGGCGGTGGTCCTTGCCGTCGAGGATGTTGCGAATCACTTCGCGACCCTTGCTCACAGTGGCCAGGGCGGCGGCGGTGAGGGGAATTTCGCGCTTGAGCTGATCCGGAGTGATCAGCGTCTCGTTGGAGGCGACGTTAAGGTCGTCAATCGGTAAATCAGCCATCGTGTTACTCATCAGGTCACGGGTGCTGGCCGCCAACGGTCCCCGTGCGGCGGAGCCCAGCATGATTGAGAGCGACGGGGAGCGGAACCTTAGCGCGTTAGCCCGTACTTCGACAATGGGTAAACGTGGCTTTCCTCCAACAGGCGCGGCGTTGTTCAGGGCTTTTGTCGGCTCCTGGGTGTGCTTGCGCGCCTGAAGTTTGGAAACCGGCGCGCCGGTATGGATATAGTGTGCGCCAGACCCTGGGGGAGAGTGGCGTGGATCAAGTCCAATTGACGGATTTTGACGTCGACCGGCAACTGCTGACATTGCCGGGTGTTTCACTGCTTATATTCACAAGCTTAGGCTGCTCCAGTTGCCGCTGGGCGCGCCAGCATTTGCCCGGCCTGACGCTGCCGGTCGATCGCCTGTGCTGGATTGATGCCGCAGAAAACGGCGGGGCGGGGCAGCGTTATGGCGTGTTTCACCTGCCGACGATGTTTGTGGTACGCGATGGCGAGTTCTACGGCGCGCTGCGCAGCAAACTGTCGGCAGACGACCTCGTCGCGGGCCTTGATCAGGCCCTGAGCCGCGCCCCGGACGATCTGCCCTGAACATTCCTGCAGCCATTGATGAGGACAGCATGAGCGAAACCCTTGAAAAGCCGCGCATCGGCATTATCGGCACCGGCGCCATCGGCGGATTTTATGGCCTGATGCTGGCCCGCGCCGGCTTCGACGTGCACTTTCTGTTGCGCAGCGAATTCAGCGCCGTTTCGCAGCACGGCCTGCGCATCGACAGCCAGGTGCATGGCCTGCTGGCCCTGGAAAACGTTCAGGCCTATTCCTCGGCCGCCGACATGCCCGCCTGCGACTGGCTGCTGGTTGGCGCCAAGACCACCGGCAACAACGGCGTCGCACCCGCCATCGCTCAAGCCGCCGCGCCCGGCGCCAAGGTGCTGATGCTGCAGAACGGCTTGGGTGTGGAAGACGAATTGCGTGCGCTGCTGCCCGATTCGCTGCATTTGCTGGGCGGCCTGTGCTTCATTTGCGTTCATCGGACCGGCCCCGGGCAGATCGCTCACCAGGCCTTTGGCGCGGTGAATATCGGTTACCACAGCGGCCCGGCTGCTGATGCGCAAGCGAGCCTTGTGCTGGTCGAAGAGGGCGCGGCGCTGTTTCATGCCGCCGGTATCGAATCGGTGGCCATGGACAATCTGGACAAGGCCCGCTGGCAAAAGCTCGTGTGGAACGTGCCCTACAACGGTTTGTCGGTGCTGCTCAATGCCAGCACCACGCCGCTGATGGCTGACCCGGACAGCCGCGAGTTGATTCAAGGCCTGATGGCCGAAGTGATGCAGGGCGCCGAAGCGTGCGGCCACAGTTTGCCGGCCGGATACGCCGAGCAACTGTTCAAGGTCACCGGGCACATGCCCGATTATCGACCAAGCATGCACCACGACTTCATCGAGAAGCGCCCGCTGGAGCTTGAGGCGATCTACGCCAGGCCGCTTGAGGCCGCGCTGGCAGCGGGGTGTGACATGCCGAAGATTCGCGCGCTGTACCATGCACTGGCGTTCATCGATCGCAGCAATCGCTGAGCGGTCTGGCGACATGTGAGTCCGATGGAATGGGAGAGATACCGATGGCCAACGACCTGAGCATCAAGACTGCGGGGAACAAGCTGGTGCTGGCAATCTCCTCGCGGGCGCTGTTCGACCTGCGGGAAAGCCACGCTATCTATATGACGGATGGGGTGGCGGCCTACCGCAAGTACCAGATCGACCACGAAGACGAGGTGCTGGAGCCGGGCGATGCATTCCTGCTGGTGGAAAAACTCCTGAGCCTCAACGCCAGCCTGACCCAGTCCCGGGTCGAGGTGGTGCTGGTGTCGCGCAATAGCGCCGACACGGGGCTGCGGGTGTTCAACTCGATTCAGCATTACGGCCTGGACATCTCCCGCGCGGCCTTTGTCGGTGGGCGCAGCCCGTTTCCTTATCTGGCGGCCTTTGGCAGTCACCTGTTTCTGTCCACTCATGCCGAAGACGTGCGCAGCGCGCTGGATGCCGGTTTCGCGGCGGCGACCATTCTGTCCGGCGGCGCACGACGTGCGGCCAGCGCCGAGCTGCGTATCGCATTCGATGGCGATGCCGTGCTGTTCTCCGATGAATCCGAACGGATATATCAATCCGGGGGGCTTGAAGCCTTTCAGGCCAGTGAGCGTGAAGCCGCCAGACAGCCCCTGCCCGGTGGCCCGTTCAAGCCTTTTCTCGCCGCGCTGAATCTGCTTCAGCGCGAGTTCGCCGAAGAATCCTGCCCGATTCGTACCGCGCTGGTCACGGCGCGTTCGGCTCCAGCCCATGAACGAGTGATTCGCACCCTGCGCGAATGGGACATTCGTCTGGATGAATCGCTGTTTCTCGGCGGTCTGGAAAAGTCGGCGTTTCTTGAAGCCTTCGCCGCCGACGTGTTCTTCGACGATCAGCCCGGCCATTGCGAGAAAGCGCGGGAGGTCGTAGCCACTGGCCACGTGCCCCACGGCATCAGCAATGAGCTAAAACCCTGAACCTTTAGACCGCAAAGCTGTATCCAGGCCGCTGATTTGTCTGCGCGCTGCTACGCTCAAGGTGTCTGCGCCTGCCACGCGGTGCCTGGAGGTCACATGATTCGCTCGATGCTGTATGCCACGGACCTCGGTCTTTACGCGCCTTTCGTCCTGCAGCATGCCCTGGCTCTGGCCAGGACGTTCAACGCCGAGCTGCACGTGATTCATGTGGTCGAGCCGATGGGGTTGTTCGCCGAGTCGGTCCTTCAGAGCTATCTGGCTGAAGACGTGTTGCGCGAGCTGCACAGCGAAGGCGTCAACACCGTGCTCGAAGGCATAGAACTGCGGGTGCTCGCCAGTTTTCGTGACGAATTGGGGGAGGGTAATCAGGATCTGGAGCTGATTCGCAGCGTGCGCGTGGTCCAGGGAGACCCGTCCAATGTGATTCTGGAGCAGGCGCTGCGTCTTGAAGTCGATCTGCTGGTGGTCGGCAGCCACAGCCACGGGGCTGAGGGGGATACGCCGATCGGTCGCACGGCCGCGCGAGTTTTGCAGCTGTCAGAGGTGCCGGTGTACATGGTGCCGATGGTTCAAAATCGCGCGACTCGGTAGGTAAGAAAGGGGGAATCGTTGACTGCATAAAAAAGCTGCGTGCCATTACCGAATAAAAGTGATAAAAAGTTCTATCTTTGCCTTCCTGACCATTAATCCAGTTATATACCGTCGCTGATGCCCGTGGCGTCTTCCGGCTTTGAGGGATACATATGAAGCTTCAACAATTGCGCTACATCTGGGAAGTGGCGCACCACGACCTCAACGTTTCGGCGACGGCGCAAAGCCTGTACACCTCGCAGCCGGGCATCAGCAAACAGATCCGTCTGCTGGAGGACGAACTGGGGGTCGAGGTCTTCGCCCGTAGCGGCAAACACCTCACGCGTGTGACACCCGCGGGGGAGCGGATCATCACCACGGCCGGCGAAATCCTGCGCAAGGTCGAGAGCATCAAGCAGATCGCCCAGGAATTCTCCAACGAGAAGAAAGGCACTCTGTCGATCGCCACCACCCACACCCAGGCACGTTATGCGCTGCCGCCGGTGATCAGCAATTTCATCAAACAGTACCCTGACGTCGCGCTGCACATGCATCAGGGTTCGCCGATGCAGATCGCCGAGATGGCCGCTGATGGCACCGTCGATTTCGCCATCGCCACCGAAGCGCTGGAGCTGTTCGGAGATTTGGTGATGATGCCGTGCTACACGTGGAACCGCTGCGTGGTGGTGCCGCAAGGCCACCCGCTGACCAAGCTGCCTAAGCTGACCCTGGAAATCCTCGCCGAATACCCGATCGTGACCTACGTGTTCGGTTTCACCGGCCGTTCCAAGCTCGACGAAGCCTTCAGCCATCGCGGCCTGACGCCAAAAGTGGTCTTCACCGCTGCCGACGCCGACGTGATCAAGACGTACGTTCGCCTGGGCCTGGGTGTGGGTATCGTCGCGAAAATGGCCGTCGATCCGAAGCTGGACAGCGACCTGGTAGTGCTGGATGCGAGCGAACTGTTCGAAGCCAGCATCACCAAGATCGGCTTCCGTCGCGGCACCTTCCTGCGCGGTTTCATGTGCGATTTCATCGAGAAGTTCGCCCCGCACCTGACCCGCGACGTCATGGCCAAGGCAATCCAGTGCCACAACAAGCAGGAGCTGGAAGAGCTGTTTGACGGGGTTGTGCTGCCCGAGCATTAAGAGCAGCGGCAAGCCTCAAGCCTCAAGCCTCAAGCTGCAAGAAGAACCGACCTCACTCCGAACGCTCTTTCTTGTGGCTTGTAGCTTGTAGCTGCTACTCAGGCTTTTGAGATTAAATTCCCGGCATGCAGCCCGCATTCCTTCTGCGTGGCTTCTTCCCACCACCAGCGACCTTCGCGTTCATGCTGATTCGGCAGGACAGGGCGCGTGCATGGCTCGCAGCCGATGCTGATGAAACCGCGCTCGTGCAGGCTGTTGTAAGGCAGCTCCAACATGCGGATGTAGTTCCACACGTCGGCGCTGCTCATCTGTGCCAGCGGGTTGAATTTGTACAGCGGACGTTCCGGCGTCGAAAACGCGCCGTCAATCTCAACCACCGCCACGTTGTTGCGCGTGCCAGGGCTCTGGTCGCGGCGCTGGCCAGTCGTCCAAGCCTTTACGTCCGCCAGTTTGCGACGCAGCGGCTCGATCTTGCGCACGCCGCAGCACTCGCCGTGGCCATCCTTGTAGAAGCTGAACAGGCCTTTTTCCTTGACGAACGGTTCAAGCTTTTCCCGATCCGGAGAGACGATGTCGATGGCGATGTTGTACTGCTCGCGGACCTGATCGATGAAGCGGTAGGTCTCGGGGTGCAGACGCCCGGTGTCGAGGCTGAACACCTTGACGCTCTTGTTGATCTTCCACGCCATGTCCACCAGCACCACGTCTTCGGCACCGCTGAAGGAGACCCACAGCTCGTCGCCAAAATGCTGAAAGGCGAACTTGAGAATGTCCTGGGCGGATTTGTTGGCGTAGGTCGCGGCGATCTCGGCGACGTCAAAGGGATGGCTCATCAGGGGCTTCCTAATCGTGGTGGCGCTTGGGCGCTCTTGGGTCGCGGCGCTCAGGCGCTCGTAATGGCGCAGATGGTAACAAAAAAACCTCTGTCGATTTGCCTGAAACCTGCGTTCATCATGGGACCGGATCGGGTGTTGAGTTTTCAAAAGGTGGGCAGCGCAATCAGCGTGGAAGCCCATTCATAGAAGCGATTACAACGCTTCCAGCGTCTGCAACAGCACCCGAACCTTGGTCATGGATTCCTGATACTCGGCTTCCCAGTCCGAATCAGCGACGATGCCGCCCCCGCCCCAGCAGGCGATCTGGCCGTTCTGGGCGAGCAGGCTGCGGATGGCGATGGAGCTGTCCATCTCGCCGCGTACGTCCAGGTACAGCAGAGATCCGCAATACAGCGCGCGGCGGGTAGGCTCCAGTTCGTCGATGATCTGCATCGAACGAATCTTCGGCGCGCCGGTGATCGACCCGCCGGGAAAGCTGCCGCCGATCAGGTCGAGGGCGTCCTTGTCGTCGGCCAGTTCACCCGTCACCGCGCTGACCAGGTGGTGGACGTTGGGGTAGCTTTCCAGGCTGAACAGCTCCGGAACCCGCACCGAACCGATACGGCAGGTGCGGCCCAGGTCATTGCGCAGCAGGTCGACGATCATCAGGTTCTCGGCGCGATCCTTCTTGCTGGCCAACAGCTCATCGGCGTAGGCCTTGTCTTGGGCAGCGTCCTTGCCTCGCGGGCGGGTGCCCTTGATCGGGCGGGTTTCAACCTGACGCTGACTGACTTTGACGAAACGCTCCGGCGACAGGCTCAACACCGCATCGCCCTGGGGCAAACTCAGGTAACCGGCAAACGGCGTCGGGCAGGCCACACGCAATGCCTGATACGCCGCCCACGAGTCGCCGCTGTACTGCGCGCGAAAACGCTGGGCGAAGTTCACCTGATAGCAATCGCCCGCCTGAATGTAGGCATGAATGCGTTCGATGGCGTGCCGATAGTCTTCGGCGCTGATGTCCGGGGCGAAGGGG
>CAURWS010000196.1:0-6715 GCA_963528485.1 uncultured Pseudomonas sp.
CGCCGGACGGGCCCCACTTGTCTACCCTCCCCCTCTCTCGCCACCTCAGCGTAGCCTGCTACACGAGGCATTACGTCGAACACCATTTGTATATCAGCCGCTCTTGAGTAATCCTGAAATCCAACCAGTGATGCCGTAAGGTATTCGCCAGACTGTTTGTAGGCACTCGCCGGACAACAATCACGGGGGTCAACCATGGAATACGATGAAAAACTGATTGAAGACGCTGTGCTTGCTCTACTGGCAACGTTCAGTTTTGACAACGGCAATGCATGGAAAGGATTTGATTTTCAAATAATGAATCGATTACATGATCAAGGCTTTATCAGCAATCCGGTAGGCAAAGCCAAATCGATATGGCTCACCGAGGAAGGATTGGAGCGCGGACAAGCGATTGCGGATCGCATGTTTGGCGTGAAGGGTCAAATGGCCCAAGACCAGGATCAGGCAGCAATTCACATCAGCACCGACGTCTATCAGGGGTTGGTGGCTGAGCTGGAACGCTCAAAACTTGAAACCATTGCAAATCAGCGACTCAACGATTTTGATGAATCACAAGCGGTTACCCTTGAAGAAGCACGCAAGCGATATACCGGGAAGGATTGAAAAGCGCTGGAGATCTAAATCCCGCGGATTGGCAAGTACAGCCCAACTCTCGGCACACTGAGCTTTACTCGGAACATGGATTTGAGACTGCATCCCGAGTGAGCACAAACGAGCTGAAGCGGACGAAGTCATCGAGATGCTGCGTAATAATCGCTACTGTGATCGGCAATTGAAGTGTCTGATATTCGTGAACGGCGATATTCCTGTAGCCGACCATATTTTTCATCGTCGTTAGCAGCGAAGATTCAAGCCACCCTCCCCTGCACAAAAGCTCAAACACATCTCGCGCACTTTGAGGGATACCTAGCTTCTCGCGTCTGATCAAGTGATGCCCCATGTCCAACGCTGCCTCACAGGCGCGCTGGATATTCAGAATGGCTGCATCCTGACGGGTAAAGTCAGCCGCGAAGGTGGAAGGATCTTTCTCGTACTCTTCTCGCGCTCGACTGACACATCGCTCGATCGTTGCGGCCTTGTTGATCAGTACGTCATCTACCATGAATCACTCCATCCCTCTGAACATCATCAATAATGCCCGCGCGTGCAGCATCCAATGACGTCTTTTCACCTAAAGCAAACGCCTCGAACAGCCCGACGGACGAGTCATTGGCCCATAGACGCCGGCCCTTCGTCAAAATCTGATGTTGGAGGACGGTCGAAGCGGCGCCTAGATCAACCAGATCAACAGGGACACCTACGATATCAGCCAACTCTCCGGACAAACTCCATAAATCAACCGCATCAATTCTCTCAGAAAGGAGAACCGCGACATCCAGATCGCTCTGCGCATCGAACCCACCGCTCACATAGCTGCCGAACAGATAGATCGCCCGCACGCCAGGTAGCGCATTCTGCAGATGTCTGACAACCTCTTCCACGTCCATGACTGACCTCAGATATCGCCAGAAACAAAAAAGCCCCTGAAGCATAACTTCAGGGGCTTTCATTTGTAATGGCGGAGAGATAGGGATTTGAACCCTAGGTACTGTCGCCAGTACAACGGATTTCGAATCCGTCCCGTTCGGCCACTCCGGCATCTCTCCAACGGCGCGCATCATAACAGCTTGATGAAAAAACGCGAACCCTTTTTTGAAAATTTTCGCGTTTTTTCAGATGCTTGCGGCGACTCTCCCGGTTTAGAGAGGGACGCCCAGACGGTGAGCGACTTCTTCGTAGGCTTCGATGACGCCACCGAGGCCCTGACGGAAGCGGTCCTTGTCCATTTTCTTCTTGGTGTCCTTGTCCCACAGGCGGCAGCCGTCGGGGCTGAATTCGTCGCCCAGGACGATGGAGCCGTCGCTGAATACGCCGAATTCCAGCTTGAAGTCGACCAGCAGCAGGCCTGCGTCGTCGAACAGCTTGCTCAGGACGTCATTGACCTTGAGCGACAGTTCTTTCATGCGTGCCAGTTGCTCGGCGGTGCCCCAGCCGAACGCCACGACGTGGGATTCGTTGATGAACGGGTCGCCCTTGGCGTCGTCCTTCAGGAACAGCTCAAAGGTGTACGGATTGAGCTTCATGCCCTCTTCGACGCCCAAGCGCTTGACCAGGCTGCCAGCGGCGTAGTTACGCACGACGCATTCGACCGGGATCATGTCGAGCTTCTTGACCAGCACTTCGTTGTCGGCCAGCAGTTTGTCGAACTGGGTCGGAATCCCGGCCGCTTCGAGTTTCTGCATGATGAAGGCGTTGAACTTGTTGTTCACCATGCCTTTGCGGTCGAGCTGTTCGATGCGCTTGCCGTCGAACGCCGAGGTGTCGTTGCGAAACAGCAGGATCAAGCGGTCAGCGTCATCGGTCTTGTAAACCGACTTGGCTTTGCCGCGGTAGAGTTCTTCACGTTTTTCCATGATGGGCTCCGCTTGCAAAATACTTGGGCCAGATGCCCATTGAGAGTGATGTACGGGACGCTAGGCGATTTCGCGCCAGTCGAGCCCTGAATCCTGATCGGCCAATTGTAGCCAGTCCGGGTCGCACCCGAGGGTGTCGACGAAACATTGCCGGGCCAGATGCGGCAGGTTGTTCTTGCTGCTCAGGTGGGCCAGCACCAGGTGTTGCAGGCCTTGCCATCCCAGCTCATTCACCAGCCCTGCGGCCTGGTGGTTGTTCAGGTGTCCAAATTGCCCGCCGACCCGCTGCTTCAGGAAGTAGGGGTAGGCCCCTCGCGCGAGCAGATCACGGCAATGGTTGGACTCGATCATCAGGGCATCCAGCCCGCTGTAGCTGTCGAGCACCGACGGACAATACGACCCCAGATCGGTCAGCAGGCCAAAACGCCGGCGTCCGTCATTGAAGACGAACTGCGTCGGCTCCAGCGCATCGTGGGCCACGGAGACCACATCGATGCTCAGCCCGCCAATCTGCACGCCCTGCCCCGCTGCGAGCCGGATTCCCGACTCGACCGGCTTGCGCATGCCGCGCAAGGTGCCGTCGCTGAGGTAGACCGGCACATCGTAGCGCCGAGACAGCAAACCCACGCCATGCACATGATCGGCATGTTCGTGGGTCACCATGATGGCGCTCAGCTGACTGCCGCTGACGCCCAGCCTGTCGAGCCGACGTTCGGTTTCCCGCAGGGAGAAACCGCAGTCGACCAGCACGTACGTGTCATTGCTCGCGACCAGCGTGCCGTTACCCTTGCTGCCGCTGCCCAGAACCGCGAAACGCACTTAACCGAGGTTGTCCTGAATGACGCTCAGCACGCGACGGGCGACTTCGGTCGGCGCAACGGTGTTGATGTTCTTCTCGACCGTGACCTGAACGTTGTCACCCACCTTGCTCAGGCGAACCTGATAGCGATCGGCGCGGGCTTCTTTCTGCTCTTTGGTCTCTTCACTGCCAAACATGCGGGCGAAGAAGCCAGGCTTGTTCTCAGGCTTGTCGGCCTTTTCCGCAAGGTTGATGTAGTACAGGCCCAGGCTGCGGTTGATGTCTTCGACGCGCCAGTCACCCTGGTTCAACGCACGGCCCACACTGGACCAGGCGCGATCGAGGTCGGCACCCAGGTTCAGTACCGGGTTGCCGCTGCCGTCTTCGCTCAGGGAAACGCGGCTTGGGGTGTCGAAGTCACGCGCAGCGAGCAGCGATACGGAACCGCCCTTTTCGGCGGTTCGGGACAGGCTGGCCAGCATGTCGTCGGTCAGGACCGAATCCAGGCCAACGTTGGTGCTGCGCGACGGGAATGCAGGCTCTTCGCTGCTGCCGGCCGGGCGCTGAACGCTGACGATGTAGACTTCACTGGTATTGCGCTGCACGCCCGGTTCGATACGAACACGCACGCGGGTTTCGCTGCTGGCGGTGTCGCCCGCGCCGCCCATGCGCTTGGCCACGGAGGCGGACAGTTCGTCCATGCGCTGCCAGGTGGTGTTGAATTCGCCGGTCTGTGGACGGTCTTCGGCGATGCGGAAACCGTTGTCTTCAAAATACTGGTGAGCCACAGGCCAGACTTCGGCCGGCGCGCGCTGGGCGAGGATCCAGCGATTGTCGCCACTCTTCTGCAGCGTGTAGTCGCCGGATTCCTGAACGGTGGACAGCGGCTGCGGACGCGGAACGGTGAACTCGCCTTCTGGGTGTCGTCAGCCACGTTGCGCGGGATCGGCAGCAGCGGGTCCAGGCGTTTGGCTTCGGTGACGCCTTCAGGCAGTTGCATTGGTGGTTTCTGGGTTGCTTCCAGGTAATCGCTGCTGCGATCACGGAAGTACCCGTCCTGGCCAAACAGCCAGCTGCAACCGCTGGTGCTGGAGATGATCAGGGCTAGTGCGGGAAGTCCGGCCAGTCGCTTCATTGCGTAGTGCTTCCTCATTAAACCAATACGCCGGACTGGCGCAGGGCCTGACGTACCGGCTCGTGGCAGGACTCGCTGAGCCAGGTGAGCGGCAGACGGATACCGTCCGGCATCAAACCCATTTCATGCAGGGCCCATTTCACAGGGATAGGGTTCGATTCGATGAACAGAGTCTTGTTCAGCGGCATCAGTTTTTCGTGGATGGCGCGGGCTGTGGCGGCGTCACCGGCGATGGCGGCCTTGCACAGGTCGGCCATGTCGCGCGGGGCGACGTTGGCGGTCACGGAGATGTTGCCCTTGCCGCCGAGCAGGATCAGCTCGACTGCAGTGGCGTCGTCGCCGGAGTACACCAGGAAATCGCTGTCAACGCCGGCCAGGATGTCCTTGGCGCGTTGCAGGTCACCGGTGGCTTCCTTGATGGCGATGATGTTCTTGACCCTGGACAGACGGATCACGGTCTCGGCCTTCATGTCACAGGAGGTGCGACCTGGCACGTTGTAGAGGATCTGCGGAATGTCCACGGCTTCGGCGATGTGCTTGAAGTGCTGGTACAGGCCTTCCTGGGTCGGCTTGTTGTAGTACGGCGTCACCAACAGGCACGCATCGGCACCGGCGTTCTTGGCGTTGGTGGTCAACTCGACCGCTTCACGGGTGGAATTGGCGCTGCTGCACCACGCGACGGATGACTTCGATGTGCTCGTTGACGTCCAGCGTCGCGGATTCACCGGTCGTGCCGACGGCCACAATGGCGTTGGTGCCCTCTTTCAGGTGAAAGTCCACCAGTTTGCTCAGGCTGTCCCAGTCAAGACGCCCCTGTGCATCCATAGGTGTGACCAGTGCCACCATACTGCCCGCAATCATGCAAACCGCTCCTGCCGGAAAAAGAGAGCGGTAATGGTACTGGCGCCATGGTCCTTGCACAAGGCGAGCATTCCCCTGAGCGACGGTTTTCGCTACCCTTCGGTCTTTGATCGGTACTGGTCATCTGCGCAGCTCGTTCGACTGATCGTTTTTGTCGCCGCAAACCCCGCTCCAGCCCCGCTCTCGCTCGATGTGACAGGCTCACATCGGTGGCGAACGGCAGTGGCCCGGATCAGGGTCGCGAATCATCCGCTCGTCGAACCCGCCGTACAAGCCAATAATGTACCGACCGCTCATCGCTTAGGAATGCTGCATGTCGTCCATCCCCACAGTTCGCGAACAATTCCTTGTCATCAGTGCCCTTGGCGCCAACCCAATGGAGCTGACCAACGTCCTGTGCCGCGCCAGTCATGAAAACCGTTGCTCGGTGGTCAGCTCGCGCCTCACTCGCCACGGCGAATGCAGTGCCCTGGTGCTGCAGGTGTCCGGCAGCTGGGACGCCCTGGCCCGCCTGGAAACCGGCTTGCCAAATCTGGCCAAGAAGCACGCCTTCACCGTCAACGTGGTGCGCAGTGCCACGCTGGAGAGCCGCCCGGAAGCCCTGCCTTATGTGGCCTACGTCAGCTCCGCGTATCGCCCGGACATCGTCAACGAGCTGTGCCAGTTCTTCATCGACCACAACGTCGAGCTGGAAAACCTGATCTGCGACACCTATCAGGCCCCGCAGACCGGCGGCACGATGCTCAACGCGACGTTCACCGTCACCCTGCCGGCGGGCACCCAGATCAGCTGGCTGCGCGATCAGTTCCTGGACTTCGCCGACGCACTGAACCTCGACGCGCTGATCGAACCATGGCGCCCGCAAGCCCCAATGTAAGGAAGCTCCAATGGCAGTAGAACTGGACACACCCGTCGCCGACTTTCAGGTACAGGCCACCAGCGATCAGGCCGTGAGCCTGTCTGCGCTGAAGGGTCAGCAAGTGGTCATTTATTTCTATCCCAAGGACAGCACCCCCGGCTGCACCACTGAAGGCCAGGGTTTTCGTGATCAGTACGCCGAGTTCAAGGCCGCCAATACCGTGGTCTTCGGCGTGTCCCGCGACAGCCTGAAGTCCCACGAGAACTTCAAGGCCAAGCAGGAATTTCCCTTCGAGCTGATTTCGGACAAGGACGAGTCGCTGTGCCAGCTGTTCGACGTGATCAAACTGAAGAAGCTGTACGGCAAGGAATACCTGGGCGTTGATCGCAGCACTTTCCTGATCGACAAGAACGGTGTGCTGCGCAAGGAATGGCGTGGCGTGAAGGTGCCGGGCCATGTGGCGGCGGTGCTGCAAGCCGCTCAGGCGTTAAGCGAAGCCTGAAAGCAGGCCTGCATGTTGTGGGAGCCGGGGTGCGGGCGGAAAAGGGGGGGCACGTGCGGATGCACTGACAGTAACCCCCCGTTAGCCCCCCACCCCGCGCCCC
>CAURWS010000197.1:0-6693 GCA_963528485.1 uncultured Pseudomonas sp.
TTTGACCGACTTACCCCCCACCGTGCCGTCCTGCAGCATGATGTTGTATTCCTTGCCGTCGGTTTCAACCTGTTGCAGGCGAACCAGCAGGTAGTCGAAATCCTTGGCGAACCACATCACGGTGATGCGCTTGTTCTGCGTCGGGTCACGCACACGCTCGACTTTGATGGCGTCTACCGAGCCGACCTTGGTGTCCACTTTTTCAGTGCCCAGCACGCGGAAGTCGTAAGTATCGACCTCATCACCGTCGACCACCTGATAGCTCATGGTCTTCTTGCCAGCCGCCACATCGTTCTGCAGGGCCAGTTGATAGGTGGATTTGTCGAGGATGCCGGTGTTCAGCGGGATCTTGATCGGATCTTTGCGATCGGTGCCGGTGATGAACTTGGTCGACCAGTCGAACACCAGGTCGACGGTCTTGCTCTTGCCCAAACCGCCGCGTTCGAAGTGGTAGGTCTGTGGCACCAGCGCGCCCTTGTCGGCCTTGAGTGTGCTGACTTCGGTAAGGCTCGCAATCATCATCGAGGCATTGAAGCTCAGGGTCCAGGTGCCGTTGGCGTCTTTTTCCAGGCTGCGCGTGGCGCTGCCGCCGCCCACGGGCAGTTGCTTGAAGTCAGCGGTGTAGCTGGCGGAGAAAGGTTGAAGGTCTGCCGCATTGACCGCAGGGAGTGCGAACAGAGCGAAAGCGAAGAGCAAAGCGCGACGCATAATATCTCCTGTCTTTAAATAAAGAGCCGAATTAACTGGCCACAATGACGTGGCCGCGAGGCCCCAGTGGCTGGCCGTTCAATGTAGCGCCGTGCTCGTTCAGGGCCAGTTGGCCCTCGGCGAACCAGCGGATTGCCAGCGGGTAAATCAGGTGTTCCCGGGTGTGAACCCTCTGCGCCAGCGTCGCGGGCGTGTCGTGCAACTCTACCGAAATAACAGCTTGTACGACCAGAGGCCCCCCATCGAGTTCCTCGGTGACGAAGTGCACGCTGCAGCCGTGCTCGGCGTCGCCAGCTTCCAGCACCCGTTGATGGGTGTGCAAGCCTTTATACAGGGGAAGCAATGAGGGATGTATGTTCAGCAGGCGCGCGTGGTAATGACGCACGAAACCCGGGGTGAGAATGCGCATGAAACCGGCGAGTACCACCAGCTTCGGCGCGAAGGAGTCGATCAGCTCGATCAGTGCCGTGTCGAAGGCCTCGCGACCTTCGTAGGCAGTGTGATCGAGAACGCGGGTTTCGATGCCCGCGTTTTTAGCACGCTCAAGCCCGTAGGCATCGGCGCGGTTGGAAATCACCGCGCGAATGCGAGCCGGGCTCGAGTTGTCCTGAAAGCTGTCGATCATCGCTTGCAGGTTGCCACCGGTGCCGGACAGCAGCACCACTACATCACAGGGTTCGTGCATGTCAGCCTTAAACGCTTGCGGCATCACCACGTCGGACATCAATGTGCCTTGACGTTTTTCAGCTCGACTTGTGCAGCGCCTTCGGCAGCGACGCCGATCTGGCCGATGACCCAAGGCTGTTCGCCCGCTTCACGCAGGACGTTCAGGGAAGCTTCAACGTGTTCCTGAGCGACGCAGATGACCATGCCGACGCCGCAGTTCAGGACGCGGTGCATTTCGTGCTCGTCGACGTTGCCTTTCTCTTGCAGCCAGTCGAATACCGCAGGACGGGTCCAGCTCGCGACGTCGACCACCGCTTGTGCGCCTTCAGGCAGTACGCGCGGGATGTTGTCCAGCAGGCCGCCGCCAGTGATGTGAGCCATGGCCTTGACCGCGCCAGTCTCCTTGATCAGCTTGAGCAGTTGCTTGACGTAGATGCGGGTCGGCGCCATCAGCAGGTCGGTCAGTGGCTTGCCGTCCAGCTGGGTGGTTTCGATGTCGGCACCGCAGACTTCGATGATCTTGCGAATCAGCGAGTAGCCGTTGGAGTGCGGGCCCGAAGACGGCAGGGCGATCAGGGCATCGCCAGTGGCGACCCTGGAGCCGTCGATGATCTCGGCCTTTTCTACGACGCCGACGCAGAAGCCTGCCAGGTCGTAGTCTTCGCCTTCGTACATGCCAGGCATTTCAGCGGTTTCGCCACCGACCAGCGAGCAGCCCGCCAGTTCGCAGCCAGCGCCGATGCCGGTCACGACTTGAGCGGCGGTGTCGACGTTCAGTTTGCCGGTGGCGTAGTAGTCGAGGAAGAACAGCGGCTCAGCGCCGCAGACCACGAGGTCGTTCACGCACATGGCAACCAGGTCGATGCCGATGCTGTCGTGCTTGTTCAGGTTCAGCGCCAGACGCAGCTTGGTGCCGACGCCGTCGGTGCCGGACACCAGGACCGGCTGCTTGTAGCCTGCAGGAATTTCGCACAGCGCGCCGAACCCGCCCAGGCCGCCCATCACTTCCGGGCGCTTGGTGCGCTTGGCAACGCTCTTGATGCGTTCGACCAATGCTTCACCGGCGTCGATGTCTACACCGGCGTCTTTGTAGCTCAGGGAGGGTTGCTTGCTCATTATCCAGGCCTTTAGGGGGGATTCGGGGTAACGACCGGAATGGGATGGCTCGTGGCCGCAGCATCGCCGGTCTGCGAAGGCGCGCGATTTTATCAGGGTTGGGCCCAAGCGGCCATCCTTGGGCCGACGGGCAGAAGCATCATGAAGAAAAAATAAGCGGCTTGTTCAGCTCAGAGCCGTTCGTCGGTCGCTATAAAAGGTGTAAGTTCGTCAGCAGAGTGAGCGATTCGGATTGCGTTGCGGTCTGAGTCGAGCCAGTCATTTTTTCTGCAGCTATCTATACGCTGCGTTTTTCGTTTCCAGGAATTTTTATGCGCCTGAAAAACTGCCTGTTCGTGGGCTGTCTGTCCCTCTTGAGTCTCCCGGCCCTGGCCGAGACGGTGAACAATCTTTATCAGGTGCGCGAGCCGGTCAGCGGACAAACCCCCGATGAGAAGACCCGCGCCACTCAGGCGGCGCTGGATACCTTGGTCATTCGCCTGACCGGCGATGCGAAAGCCGCCCAGGGCGCGGGCCTTGCCGAAGTGCGCAAGGACCCGCAGCAAATCATCAGTCAGTTCGGTTACGACGCAGGCCCGCCTGAATCGCTGCAGGTGGATTTCGACCCGGCCAGTACCGATCGTGCGCTGCGTCAGGCGGGCCTGTCGCTGTGGGGCTCGAACCGCCCGGTGATCATGGCCTGGTGGCTGAATGACGCGACCGATGGCGCCAACCTGGTCGGCGACGGCCAGGCTTCTGCCGAACCTCTGCGCCGCGCCGCGCAACATCGCGGCCTGCCGCTGCGTCTGCCGTTGGCGGACCTGGGTGAGCAGAGCATCGGCAATGCCAAGACCTTGGACGGCAACGACGTTACCCCATTGAAGCAAGCCTCCGAGCGCTACGGCTCCGATGCGATTCTCGCGGTTCATGCGCAAGAAAACGGCGGTCAGTGGCAGGGCAAGTGGCACCTGTGGCTGGGCGACAAGATGGAGCAGGGCAGTGCCAGTGGCGCAAGCTCGGCGGAACTGGCCGACGCCGTGCTGCTGGCGGTGAGTCAGCGTCTGGCGCCGCGTTTTGTGGTCAAGCCGGGCGCTTCGTCGAGCATGGCGCTGCAAGTGCAGGGCATGACCTTGGAACGCTATGCGCAACTGGGCCGTTTGCTGGAACCGTTTGGCGGCCGTTTGAAGTCGGCCGACGCTGATCGCGTGGTGTTCGACGTCAGCGGCAGCGCGGATCAGCTTCGCTCGCAGCTGTCGCTCGCCAGGCTACAGGAAGTCCCGGCAGGTGAAGTCGCCAGTGCGCCGGTGGACGCCGGGCAGGTGCCGGTTGCGGGTGGCGCGCCAGGGGGCGCACCCATACCTGCGCCAGCGGCTGCACAAACACTGTACTTTCGCTGGTGAGCGGGTTCATAGCGACGTCGTTTGAATGAATTAAGGGGCGGTAATGACTGATACACGTCGTTGGTTCTGGCTGGGCGGGTTGATCCTGCTGTGCCTGTTTATCTGGCTGCTGCACGCCATTCTCACGCCGTTTCTGGTGGCGTTGCTGCTGGCGTACATGGGCGATCCCCTCGCGGATCGGCTCGAGAAACTCAAGATGTCGCGCACCTGGGCCGTGGTCACGGTGTTTGTGTTCTTCACCTTGATTTTCATGGGCCTGCTGCTGGTGCTGGTGCCGATGCTCGCCAAGCAGCTGTATCGCTTGTACGAACTGGCGCCGCAGATCCTCGACTGGCTGCAGCACACGGCGCTGCCGTGGACTCAGGCCAAACTGGGGCTGGCTGACGGTTTCTGGAAGTTCGACAAGGTCAAGGCGGCGATTTCCGAGCACATGGGGCAGACCGGTGACATCGTCGGCATCGTGCTGGCGCAGGCCACCACGTCGACCCTGGCGCTGATCGGCTGGCTGACCAACCTGGTGCTGATCCCGGTGGTGTGCTTTTACCTGCTGCGCGACTGGGACGTGATGATGGCCAAGGTGCGCAGCCTGTTGCCGCGTCATCGCGAGAAGAAAATCGTCGCCTTGGCCGATGAGTGCCATGAAGTACTGGGCGCGTTCATTCGCGGTCAGTTGCTGGTGATGGTCGCGCTGGGGGTGATCTACGCGGCAGGGCTGATGCTGGTCGGCCTGGAGCTGGGTCTGTTGATCGGCGTGATCGCAGGGCTGGCGGCCATCGTGCCGTACATGGGCTTTGTGATCGGCATTGGCTCGGCGATTCTGGCGGGCTTCTTCCAGTTCGGCGGCGACCTGTACCCGATGCTAGGCATCGTCGCGGTGTTCATGGTCGGTCAGGCGCTGGAAGGCATGGTGCTGACGCCACTGCTGGTGGGCGATCGGATCGGCCTGCATCCGGTGGCGGTGATCTTCGCGATTCTGGCGGGCGGCGAGCTGTTCGGCTTCACCGGCATACTGCTGGCGTTGCCGGTGGCAGCGGTGATCATGGTGCTGGTGCGTCACGTGCACGATCTGTACAAGGATTCGGATATCTACGGCGGGATAGAAGACCCGGATCTTTAACGGATGGGCTACAGATCATCAGGCGTGGAACATTCGGTGTTTCCACGCCTTTTTTACGTCCGCTGATCGCCCATATTCCATGGCCTTGCCCGAGGTAGGCGCAACCCTTTGATTTTGCAGGCCGTCTGGCACATTGTGCGGCTCGCTTGGCGGGTATAAACTTTGCACACTTTACACAGAGGCCCCTTGGCGGTTCGTCACTGAACCGTTCAGCCAGCATGAAACCAGTTCAGCTGCCCCTGAGTGTGCGTCTGCGTGATGACGCCACCTTCATCAATTACTATCCAGGCGCCAATGCCGCTGCACTCGGCTACGTCGAGCGCCTGTGCGAGGCCGACGCCGGGTGGACCGAGAGCCTCATTTACCTGTGGGGCAAGAACGGGGTAGGGCGCACGCACCTCTTGCAGGCGGCCTGTCTGCGTTTCAAGCAACTGGGCGAACCTGCTGTTTATCTGCCGATGGCTGAGTTGCTCGAAGAGGGTGTCGAATTGTTCGATCACCTGGAGCAGTACGAGCTGGTCTGTCTGGACGACCTTCAGGTGGTAGCCGGCAAGCCCGAGTGGGAAGAGGCGCTGTTCCACCTGTTCAACCGCCTGCGTGACAGCGGCCGTCGTCTGCTGATCGCGGCGTCCTGCTCGCCGCGCGAGCTGCCGGTCAAGCTGGCCGACCTCAAATCCCGACTGACCATGGCTCTGGTATTCCAGATGCGCCTGCTGTCCGACGAAGAAAAACTCCGTGCCCTGCAATTGCGCGCATCGCGTCGGGGCTTGCACCTGACCGATGAGGTCGGGCATTTCATCCTGACCCGCGGCAAGCGCAGCATGAGCGCCTTGTTCGATCTGCTCGAACAGCTTGATCAGGCCTCGTTGCAAGCCCAGCGCAAGCTGACGATTCCCTTCCTTAAAGAGACGCTGGGTTGGTAAAGCCGGCCGTGGTCGATCCTGCCGTTGTCCTGCAGACGGCCGCCGCACTGCGTCGTGCCAAACGCATTCTGATCATCACCGGTGCCGGGCTTTCGGCGGATTCGGGTCTGCCGACCTATCGCGGCGTGGGTGGCCTGTACAACGGCCAGACCGACGACGGCCTGCCTATCGAAATGGCGTTGTCCGGACCGATGCTGCGCCGCGATCCTGCCCTGTGCTGGAAATACATTGCCCAATTAGGCAGCGCTTGCCTGGGCGGGCAGCCCAATGCGGCGCACTATGCGATCGCGCAATTGCAGCGTCACAAGCCGCAATGCTGGGTGCTGACGCAGAACGTCGATGGCTACCATCGTGCGGCGGGCAGCCCGCCCGAGCGCCTGATCGAGATTCACGGCCAGCTTGCGCCGCTCTATTGTCAGTCCTGCGGCGCTGAAGACCCGCAATTGAGCGAGCATCTGCAGCGCCCGTTGCCGCCGTTGTGCGCGCAATGCCATGGCGTGCTGAGGCCGCCGGTCGTCTTGTTTGAGGAAATGTTGCCAGAGCTGGCATTGAATGTGCTGTACAAGGAGATGGCAAAAGGCTTCGATGCTGTGCTCAGCATTGGAACGACTGCCAGCTTCCCGTATATTCACGAGCCGATGCTGCGTACGCGGGTCACGGGTGGCTTTACCGCTGAGATAAACCCTTCGCCGACCGACCAGTCCATCCACATGGATGCGTTTCTGAGGTGTAGAGCCTTAGATGTGTTGGGAGACATCGTAAGTCACATTTGTTTCGATTGAAT
>CAURWS010000198.1:0-6658 GCA_963528485.1 uncultured Pseudomonas sp.
TCGACCGCCAGCACGCCGAGCATCTGATCGCCCTGGGTGACCGCCACCCGGCGGGAACGTTGCCCGCTGCCGTTGCGCATGTCCGGCAGCAAACGCATCAAGCGCGCGTAGTTCGCCTCACAGGCTGCCTGCAGCCCGGCAAGGTCGACACGGTAGCGCTCGCGCAGAAGATTCACGACCACAGCCCCCTGATTTCGGCACGATTAAGTGCCAGCCACTGTATTGCGATGATAGTTGCCGCGTTGACGATGCGTCCGTCTTTTACGGCTTGCATCGCGTCATCGAAGGACCATACCGACACACGGATGTCCTCGGCCTCTTCTTCCAGCCCGTGCAACCCGCCAGCCCCCTCGCTTTCGCATTTGCCCAGGTACAGGTGAACGAATTCGTTACTGCCACCGGGCGACGGAAAGTATTTGGTGATCGGCCACAACGCGCTGAAGACAAGCCCAGCTTCCTCTTCTCCTTCGCGGTGAGCAACCTCTTCAGGCTCCTCTTTTTTGTCGATCAGCCCGGCAACCATTTCGATCAGCCAGGGGTTGGGATGCTTGCCGACCACGCCCACCCGGAACTGCTCGATCAGCACCACTTCGTCACGCCTGGCGTCGTAGGGCAGGACGCACACGGCATCATGGCGAACGAACAGCTCGCGCTTGATTTCCGGGCCCATGCCACCGTCGAACAGCTCATGTCTCAGGTGCAGACGATCCAGCTGGTAGAACCCCTTGAAGCAGGTTTCGCGGTGGGTGATCTCGTGCTTCGTGGGTGTTGATTTAGCGCTGTCGGTCATAGGTTTCTCACTGCAAAGCACTCGTGATGTGGCGCCATCCTAACGCGCTGCGGCGCGGGATGCAGCCCCTTGGCGTTGGCAAATCCGGCACTCAGGGTAGACGACAGCAGGGCAAAGGCACTCTAATCCGCCCAGCGGCGAACCGATTGCCTGCCAAGCAGTCCAAGCCGATTGCCGTTACTCTCCGTGATGGCCTTTTATGGCCCTCTCTGCCAACGCCAAGGATCACCATGTCGTTTCCAAAGATCATTTCCATGGCCTGCCTGGCCCTGATGCTGGGTGCCTGCCAGAGCTTTTTCGAGCCTAACCTGCGCAAGCCGCTGACCGTCCAGCGTGACGCGTCCGAGCTGATCAAACCAGGCTGCACCACGGACGATTGCCCGCTGGTGAACATCGACACCGTGCATTTCCCGGACGACGCCAAGCTGGATGAAATCGTCCAGCGCACTCTGCTGCAACTGACCCGTAGCGACACCGACGGCCCCGTGCCGCCGAGCCTGAAGGCTTATCAGGAGCAATTTCTGGCCCGTGCCCAGGCGCGTAACAGCAGTTATCTGCAGGCCAAAGTACGCTAGCAGCATGACGGAATCGTGGTGGTCGAGCTGTCCAGCTACCTGGACACCGGCAGCGCCCAAGGCAACCCGGGGCGCGCCTTCATCAACTATTCCCGCCAGCAACAGCGCGTGCTGACCCTGGCCGACATGCTGGTGCCGGGGCAGGAAGCAGCGTTCTGGGCGAAGGCTGAGCTCGCACATCAAGCCTGGCTGGTCAGCGTCAAACTCGACAAGGACGCCGAGTTTCAGAAGATGTGGCCATTCAAGCGCACTTCCAACGTCGCCCTGACGTACGGTGCGGTGATCCTGAAATACCCGGTCACCACGATCGCCCCGTACGCCATGGGCCACATCGAGCTGAAGATTCCTTATCCTCAGCTCAATGGCATCATCAAGCCGGAACTGTTCCCCGGCCGGAGCTGATCGCCTTACCCAACACCAGTTGCAACACGCCAGCCACGATCAGCGCTGGCAGTGTTGCACCGACGTCCGGGTACAGATTGGCCAGCAGATGGTAGGTGGAAATCCCGCCCAGCCAGGCCAGCAGGGTCATCCAGCGCAGGGCTACAGTTGCCGAACCATGGCTGCGACGACGCAGGATGAAGTGGTCCACCAGCACCACGCCAAACAACGGCGCGAACACCGAGCCGATCAGCAGCAGGAAATTCTGGTACTGCGCCAGCGGCGCGAAGCAGGCGATCAGCGTGCAAATGACACCGATGGCCAGCGCCAGATGCTCGACCTTGGCTTTCAACAGAATCCCGCTGGAAACCGCTGCCGAGTGAATGTCGGCAAAGGCGTTTTCCGATTCGTCGAGCAGGATCAGCAGCAACGGAATCCCCATCCCTGCCCCGGCCAGCGCCAACAACAGCGCATTGGCCTCACCGCTCGGCGCGAACGCCAGGGTGTAGGCAACGCCCAGTGTCATCAGCCAGAAGTTACCGATAAAGAAACCCAGCACCGTGCCGCCGAACACGCCACCCGCACGTTTGCCGAAGCGCGAATAGTCGGCGATCAACGGCAGCCACGACAGCGGCATGGCGATGGCGATGTCGAAACCCACCGCGAACGGCATCGAGCCATCGCCAACGCGAGACCACAGCGATGACAGATCAGCCTTGGCGAACAGGTTCCAGGTCAGCCAGACGCACGCCGCCAGCAACAGCCAGATGCCCCACTTGCGCAAAATCTGCCGCACGAAAGTGAGCGGGCCACTGACCGCCAGCAAGGTGGCGAGACCACCGAACAGCAGCGTCCACAGCAGCGGGCTTGTCCACAGACTGCCTTCGCTGAATGCGCCGGCAGCGAGCAGGCTGGCGGCATCGCGCATGACGATGATCTCGAACGACCCCCAGCCCACCAGTTGCAGCAGGTTGAGAATCGCCGGCACGCCCGCACCTTTGCTGCCGAGGCTGAGTTTGAGCGCGGCCATCGACGACAGGCCCGTGTCGCTGCCGATCACGCCCACGGCGGCCAGCAGCAGCACGCCGACCAGCGTGCCAAGGAAGATCGCCAGCATAGAGCCGGACATGCCCAGCCCCGGCGCCAGCAACGCGCCGGTTTGCAGGACCATCAGGCCGATGCCGAGGGAGAACCACAGGGAAAACAGATCACGCCCGCCGAAGACCCGCTTGCCAGCGGGGACGGGGATGTCGGGAGAATAAGTGCTGGGTGTGTTCACAGAATGCGATCTCGTAAAGAGCAGTGACAAGCTGCAAGCCATAAGCGGCAAGTAAGAGCACAAGCGGATCTGCTTTGGCTTACGGCTTACGGCTTGCGGCTTGCGGCTTGCGGCTTGCGGCTTGCGGCTAGATTTTCTTGTACAACTGGCTGCCTTCCTGCTTGAACCGCTCGGCCTGCTCGCGCATGCCCTCGGCCACCGACAGGTCCACGGCCTCGATCTTCTGGTTGGCCGCGTATTCACGAACTTCCTGGGTGATCTTCATCGAGCAGAATTTCGGCCCGCACATGGAGCAGAAATGCGCGACCTTGGCCGAATCCTTCGGCAGGGTTTCGTCGTGATACGAACGTGCGGTGTCGGGGTCCAGACCGAGGTTGAACTGGTCCTCCCAACGGAATTCGAAACGCGCCTTGCTCAAGGCGTTGTCGCGAATTTGCGCACCCGGATGGCCTTTGGCGAGGTCGGCTGCGTGGGCGGCGATCTTGTAGGTAATGATCCCGGTCTTCACGTCGTCCTTGTTCGGCAAGCCCAAGTGTTCCTTGGGCGTGACGTAGCAGAGCATCGCGCAACCGAACCAGCCGATCATGGCAGCGCCAATCCCTGAGGTGATGTGGTCGTAACCCGGCGCAATGTCGGTGGTCAGCGGGCCGAGGGTGTAAAACGGCGCCTCGTCACAGCACTCCAGCTGCTTGTCCATGTTTTCTTTGATCAGCTGCATCGGCACGTGGCCAGGGCCTTCGATCATGCATTGCACGTCGTGTTTCCAGGCGATCTTGGTCAGCTCGCCAAGGGTTTCCAGCTCGCCGAACTGCGCTTCGTCGTTGGCGTCGGCAATCGAGCCCGGACGCAAGCCATCGCCCAGCGAGAAGCTGACGTCGTAGGCCTTCATGATTTCGCAGATTTCGTCGAAGTGGGTGTAGAGGAAGTTTTCCTTGTGATGCGCCAGGCACCACTTGGCCATGATCGAGCCGCCACGGGAGACAATGCCGGTGACGCGCTTGGCCGTCAGCGGCACGTAGCGCAGCAAGACACCGGCGTGGATGGTGAAGTAGTCGACACCCTGCTCTGCCTGCTCGATCAGCGTGTCGCGGAACAGCTCCCAGGTCAGGTCTTCGGCAACGCCGCCGACTTTTTCCAGCGCCTGATAAATCGGCACGGTGCCGATCGGAACCGGCGAGTTGCGGATGATCCACTCGCGGGTTTCGTGAATGTGTTTGCCGGTGGACAGGTCCATGACCGTGTCCGAACCCCAGCGAATGCCCCAGGTCAGCTTCGCCACTTCCTCTTCGATGGACGAACCCAGCGCGCTGTTGCCGATGTTGCCGTTGATCTTCACCAGGAAGTTACGGCCGATGATCATCGGTTCAAGTTCGACGTGGTTGATGTTGGCCGGAATGATGGCGCGGCCGCGGGCGATTTCTTCGCGCACGAACTCAGGGGTGATCTCTTTCGGGATGCTCGCGCCGAAGCTGTGGCCGGCGTGTTGCTGCTTCAACAGACCGGCAGCGCGGGCCTCTTGCAGCTTCATGTTTTCGCGGATGGCGACGTATTCCATCTCCGCGGTGATGATGCCCTGACGCGCGTAATGCATCTGGCTGACGTTGGCCCCGGCCTTGGCGCGGCGCGGGTTGCGCACGTGGGCGAAGCGCAGTTTGGTCAGCTCGGCATCGGCCAGGCGCTGTTGACCGAAGTCGGAGCTCAGGCCATCGAGGCGCTCAGTGTCGCCACGGTCGTTGATCCACGCCGAGCGCACGTCGCCCAGGCCCTTGCGCACGTCGATGATGACGTTGGGGTCGGTGTACGGGCCCGACGTGTCGTACACGCAGACCGGCGCATTGATCTCGCCACCGAAGTCTGTAGGCGTGACGTCCAGGCTGATTTCACGCATCGGCACGCGGATGTCCGGGCGCGAACCCTGAACGTAGATTTTCTGCGAGCGGGTGAACGGCTGCACCGACCCCGAATCGACTTGGGCGGATTCACTCAGATTGGCGTTTTTTAGTGTTGTACTCATCACGGGCTCTCCAGACATCATCCAGCGGCGGATTGATTTGTCGGAGCTTGAGCCTGATTCGAACGGACGGAGGCATCCTGAGACACAACGGATGCTGAGAATCGAAACACGAGGGCTGTTCAATAATTGAACAAAGACGACCCCGGACGACGCTCAAGAGGACTCGCCGGGAGACGAGAAATCTTGTTCCCTACGCAGGCGCTAACCTGATCAGGTTCAACGGGATCCGGATTATCCGATCTCAGCCTCATAGCAAGGCACCCCGACAAGAACGGCGTCAGTCTAGACGTGTGACAGGGCAAACGCCAAGCGTGGAATTCAAACGCTCGTTAAATGGCCGTTTTGTCTGATTATTGTAGACAACGCGCGGAACTACACTCGCTACGCGGCGCCAAACGCCGTCCGCACTCGATTTGACGAAAGCGCTTTCACGAAACCAACTACCAGGGAATGTCTATGCTGCGCAAACTCTCATTGGCCATTGCCGTGTCGTGTGCTTCGAATGCGATGGCCGGGGCAGCGGACTTGCCTCTGCCGACCAGAACCGGTCTGGTCAGCGTTTACCAGGAAGCCGTGAACAACAACGCCGACCTGGCAGCCGCCCGCGCCAGCTACGACGCGCAGAAAGAAATCGTGCCCCAGGCTCGCGCAGGTCTGTTGCCGAACATTTCCGGCGGCGCCGACATCAATGACACCCGTACCAAGATCGACGAGCCCTCTGCCGTGATCAACCGCAGTGGCACGGTCTATCGCGCGACCTTGAGCCAGCCGATCTTCCGCGCCGACCGCTGGTTCCAGCTCAAGGCGGCCAAGGACGTCAACGAGCAGGCGATCCTGCAACTCTCGGCCACCGAGCAAAACCTGATTCTGCAAAGTGCCGAGGACTACTTCTCGGTGCTCCGCGCCCAAGACAACCTGGCCTCGACCAAGGCTGAAGAAGCGGCGTTCAAGCGCCAGCTGGATCAGGCCAACGAGCGCTTCGATGTCGGCCTCTCCGACAAGACCGACGTGCTCCAGGCCCAAGCCAGCTACGACACCGCACGGGCTGCGCGCATTGTCGCAAAGCGTCAGGTGGACGACGCGTTTCAGGCGCTGGTGACCCTGACCAACCGCGACTACAACTCCATCGAAGGCATCGTCCACACCCTGCCGGTGTTGGCGCCGTCGCCCAACGATGCAAAATCCTGGGTCGACACAGCCTCGCAGCAGAACCTCAATCTGCTGGCCAGCAACTACGCCGTCAGCGCCGCCGAAGAGACCCTGCGCCAGCGCAAGGCCGGGCACGCGCCGACCGTCGACGCCGTCGCGCAATACGAGAAAGGCGACAACGACCCGCTGGGCTTCACCAACCCGAACTACACCGGGCAGAGCTTCCACGGCAGCGTCGAGCAACGCACCATCGGTCTGCAGGTCAACATCCCGATCTACAGCGGCGGCCTGACCAGCTCGCAAGTGCGCGAAGCCTACGCACGCCTCGGCCAGACCGAGCAACAGCGCGAAGGCCTGCGTCGTCAGGTGGTGGAAAACACCCGCAACCTGCACCGCGCCGTGAACACCGATGTGGAACAGGTACAGGCGCGCAAACAGTCGATCATCTCCAACCAGAGCGCGCTGGAAGC